>NZ_VRVF01000017.1:0-74093 GCF_008040045.1 Methylobacterium sp. WL8
CGCTCGGCCTCCGCCGCCTCCCCCGCCAGCCGCACCAGCACCTGCCGCAGCCAGCGGTGGGCCGGGTCGTCGTCGTAGGAGGTGTGCCAGAGCATCGAGACGGCGACCTCTTCGAGCGCCACCGGCGCCGGGCTCACCGTCAGGCCGAGGGCGTCGGCGAAGTAGGTCGCGAGGCGCGCGTGCATCGTCGTGATCACCGGTGCGGCGCGCACCAGGAACGGCACCACCAGGAAGCGCGGCGTCGTGAGCGCGAGGGTGCGCGCCCGGCCGATCTTGGCCAGCGCGTCGTCGACGACCCCGTGGGCGGTCTCGCGCAGGCTGGTGAGGATGTGCGGGAAGCGCAGGTAGTCGTCGAGCGAGATCGGCGGTACGAGCCCGACCTGGCCGGCGTCGAACAGGCAGACGTAGGTGTCGCGGTAGAGCAGCCGCTGCTTGTGGTGGGTCTGGCCCTCGAACCCGAAGCCGATCGCGAGGTCGACCCGGTCCGCGTCGAGCTCCTCCAGGATGTGCGTGCGATCGACCGAGCGCAGCAGCAGGCGGATGCCCGGCGCCTCCGCGCGCAGGTAACCGAGCAGCCGCGGCCCGAGCAGCACCTCGGTGCTGTCCGGCAGGCTCACGGTGAAGGTCCGCTCGGTCGTCGCCGGGTCGAACGCCGCCTCGCGCCGCACGATCGCCTGGATCTGTCGCAGGGCCGCGCGAACCGGCTCGACGAGTGCCAGCGCGCGCGGGGTCGGGCGCATCCCGTCGGGGGCGCGGGTCAGCAGCTCGTCGTCGAACAGCCGGCGCAGGCGGGCGAGGCTCGAGCTCATCGCCGACTGGCCGACGCCGATCCGGGCCGCGGCGCGCGTCACGCTTCGCTCGGCGAGCATCGCGTCGAGGGCGACGAGGAGGTTCAGGTCGACGCGGCTAAGATCGATATGATCGATAGTCATCAACGATACGATCGGTTTGATCCATGCTGCACTGCAGAACATATTCGTGACCAAGGCAAGGGCATCGGGCCCTTCGCAGCACGAAAGTCACACGACCATGTTCACCAAGACCCGCAGCCGCACCGTCGCCCTCGCCGCGATCCTCGCCCTCTCCGCCGGCCTCGGCACGGCGGCCGCCGCCGAGATCAAGCCGGCCCAGGCCGGCAGCGTCGATCTCGGCACGCTCTCGGGCGTCGCCTACTACACGGCCGAGCCGAAGGGCTACCGCGTCGTCGTCACCCTGGCGCCCCGGGCCGCCGCCCCGGCCGTCCGCTTCGAGACGGTGCTGGCCGACGACCAGAGCGTCACGCTCTCGACCCCCCGCCAGGCCGACGCGCCTGCCGAGACGATCGAGATCAGCCGCGCCGGCGACCGCATCCTGGTCCAGCCGTCCCGGACCAAGGCCGTGACGCTCGAGGCCGCGGCCGTCGATTGATCGCGCCCGGTATGCCCGGGCTCGCCGACCCTCCCGGTCTCTCGACGAGGCCGGGAGCAGGCGTTCGTCGCAAAGCCGCCCCGTCGGTCCGCATGCCCTCCAAGGCGCGGCCCAGCGCCACGCGGACATGCTCGCGAAACACCTGCCCCGCGCCGGCAGCTCGCAGCCCCTGCTCCGCACCTCGTCGGGTTCTTCCGGCGGGTTGATCTACCGCAGACTGATCGAAGGCTTCGGTGCGTTCAGACGCGAGCGCATTACAGGCGGTCGAAACCCGTTCGACGAAGCTTGGCTTCGAGGCGTGCCGATCGCGTCGAGATCGATTTACTCTGGATTGGAGGGGACAAAGCCAATCCGTAAAACCGTCATCGCTGACGCCGACTCATCGGCCGCGCATCGTGTTCGCGGTTTTCTATGGAAATGGCGCACCCGACACGATTCGAACGTGTGACCTTTGCCTTCGGAGGGCAACGCTCTATCCAGCTGAGCTACGGGTGCTGACCGTGCGGATTTCCTAGCCGATGCGGTCGCCGCGCGCAACGGGGCAGTGTCGCGGGCGGTCGTGTATAGATCGATGGCGGTGCTCAAAGAGATAATGGCGAGTGCTCCTGCGGCGTAGATCACCCGTTCGAAGCATGTCGGGCGATGACTTGGTAGAGGGGTGGAGCCCGCACGCAGGTGCCGGCAATTTGTCAAAAGATGCAACTGCGGCGAGAGTTCGGCCCTCGGTGTTCGCCGCGCCTGCGCCGCGCCGAAGCGCCTCACGGTGGCACTCCGACGGCGTTGGTTTTTCGCTGTGAGGTGAGTGCCTGCGAAGGCCATCGTGTGTGACGAACGCGTCGCCGACTGCTGCGAATGCAGCGGTGTGGTCGAAGATGCACGAGAACTCGCGCCCCTGTGCGGTATGCGAACCTAATCGTCCAGCAAGCCCGTCAGGGGCGGGTGCGTAGGCGGAAAATTAGATCTTCGATGAACCGTGCAGTCGTTAGTAGCGTATGCCGTGACAACCGCCTGGTTCATCTGCGCTGGGCACCGGCGCCGGATCGGCTTCCAAGCGAGTAATGCGTAGTTTGCTCAGAAGGTTGTCGACATTGGGCATGCACCAGCTGTCTTGCCTCGGTTCGCACACCATGATGCTAGCGTAAATAGTCCAGAAGGCGTGAATAAATCCAGCGCTCGTGTTTGGGTCGAAACGAAGGCTTGGCAGTAACGGGAGCAGGATTGAGTCGCTCTGGTCTGAGCCCAGCAATCTCCTTGAGGAACTGCTGCAGCAGCCCCACTGCCTGCTCAAGCCGCCGCTCGTGTGAGATCGTGCGCGTAAGCTTCACACCGCCCGAGCGGCTTCCGCAGCGCAGGCCGTCGCAATGCGCCCTTGGGATGGGGTGGTGTCAGCAGCTTCGTCGTCGGTGCCGAGCTGCAAAAGGCCGGAATCGGAGGCCGCGAACTCGTGACCCGTGCCGCCACTGTTGATGTCGGCCATCAACATCGCGGTCGTCACCCGGTCGAACGATTGTGGCGGGTCGACGTGCAAGTTGCCGGGGGGCGGGGGATCCTCGGAGGAGTGCGGCATGGCTTGTTCAAATCGTCTGCGCCGAACCCTCCGGTCACTTTCATGCCGGCTCTTGTTCATCGACGCAGCCCTTCCCGGCGCATATAGTTCTGGGCAGAGCGCATATAGTTCTGGGCAGAGCGCAAGAGATGAGTTCTCGTAACAAGCGGGACTGAAGGACCGAGATACGTTGGTGCGGGCGCTCCCTCCGTCGTCATTTGCGCGACTGGAGTGGAACACCCGTTCCGATGCGGTTTGTTGCGAGACTATGCCGGGTGGCAATCCTAGCCACCGCCGCCGCTGCTCGACCCGCCACCCGCGCTGCCGTTTGGCACGGCCCGCTCGGGTAGCCGTGCGTTACCCCCAGCCGCCGAGTCCATTGTGGTGGCCTCGGCTTTCGTTACGCCGCGGCTGATCACCAGGTCGCGATCGTTGCCCGTTGTGTTGGGTTGCACGGCGATCATCGTTCCGGTGGTCCGCGGCGTAGCGGGGACGTTATCGGTCGGCGTGAGCTCCTATGTGAGAGCCCCGGTGGAAATGCCGATCGGGAGCAGAGCCAACACTAATCTTTTCAAGGACTGCGTCTCTATATCCATAGATATGAGTGTAGAAGGCATTCAATTTATAAAAATACTTCCAACGGAATAGCGATGTCTCTCTAGAGTCGCGCTCACCACCTGTCGTTTCGGTTCGATAGCAGACCGAAGGCGGGCTTAACCTTAAATCGCCCCTGGGAGATCGCGAGGACGGTCATCTTCGTCAGTCGTAGCATCCGTGGTCAGCCGATTGCTGGCATGGTCGTGATACTGCTCGCTCCGGACGTTCTTGCTGTCCAGACCGCGCGCATCGCTGTGGCGGGACTTGTCGCGGTTACTGAGAACCATGTTCTCTGGCAGGACGCCCTCCGGAAGGTCGGTCATCGCGCCGGTGCCGGTGTTCTTGCCTTGCGCGCCGGGGCCCATGGTATGCTTGTTCGCCTTCGCCATGCATCGTCACCCTTGTCAGTCGAAAAGGTTCCAACATCCGTGGTTTTGCTCGACGGCCCCTGCCCGTCAGTGCGAGCGGGCCGCGCCCTTGCCTGGGGCATCGTGAGCGTGATGCTGGTCTGGTTCGCCGCCGCCGCCGGAGACATGGGACTTGGAGTCGTTCGTCGGGCTGCCCGGATTTGGGCCGTGCCGGTCTTCGGTCTCGGGCTTGCTGGCATCCTGGTGGCTGCTGCCGGGGCCGCCGTGATGGCGGTCAGCCGCGGGCGTCTTCTTCGAGGTGCTCATCATCGATCCTGCTGGTAGCCCTGATTGGTCGTGTTCACCTTCGCGTTTCCGGCTTGCCCGACCTTGTCAGGGTTCTGCGACTGGGCCGCTCCCTTGGGCGCGGTGGAGAGCGGGACCTTGGGGGCGCTGCCAGGTCCCTTGTCGGATCGGTTGGCAGGCGGAACGGGTGGGGGCTTGGTGGTCATATCCTGATCCTCGTTCGTTAGGCAGTTCCGATTGAATAATCGTCCTGTAAGCCTGTAGTTTCAGATGCCGAAGCCGTGTTGTTTTTAGATATTTTGCGTCTATATTTTATATCTGCGAGCCATATTTGTGAATGGAATTTTGAATTATCATATTCGCACAAATATTGTCGTCATCCTGCGCGTTCATTTCGTCAGGCGGGCTGGCGTTGGTTTTGGTTGGGTTTCGACGCTGGCGCGGGTTCCAGCTTGAGGGTTTCAGTCAGCGTCTCGCCCGCGATAGAAGCCCCGAGGTAATGCGCGCGCCGTGCCCCTGCATAGAGGTGCTGATGAGTTGCGGCGAAGCGCATAGTCTCGATCCGCCGCCTCGGATCCCAGTCGAGGCTACGCTGCAGGTCCACCAAAGGACGATGTCGCAGGCTTCGCGCTCACCGAAATTTCGGACGCAATCCTGGCCCTTCCGATCCGCGGAGGCATCGATTTCGCAAATACTTCGGCGTTCGCTCGAAGGGGCAAACGTCGTGGGGCTGGTCCATGAGCAAGCTCCTGTCCGAGATTGATCAAAGAATCGGCTTGCCGCCCGTCACCGCCACCGTTGCGCCGGAAACGTAGCTCGCCTCGGCGCTGGCCAGCATCACGTAGACGGGGGCGAGTTCGCAGGGCTGCCCGGGGCGCTTCATCGGCACCTGGCTGCCGAAGCTCCGCACCTTCTCCATCGGCATCGTCGAGGGGATCAGCGGTGTCCAGATCGGACCGGGCGCGACGCAGTTCACGCGGATGTCGCGCTCGGCCAGCAGCTGTGCGAGGCCACCGGTGAAGTTCTGGATCGCGCCCTTGGTGGTGGCGTAGGCGAGCAGTTGCGGGCTCGGCGTGTCGGCGTTCACCGAGGTGGTGTTGATGATCGCGCTGCCGGGCTTCATGTGCGGCAGCGCAGCCTTCACCAGGTAGAACATCGCGTGGATGTTGGTGGCGAAGGTCACCTCCCACTCCTCGTCGCTGATCTCTTCGGCGTTCGCGAAGGTCTTCTGGTGGGCGGCGTTGTTGACGAGGACGTCCACCCGCCCGAATTCGGTCACGGCGCGCTCGACGATCGCCCGGCAATGCGTGGCATCCTTGATATCGCCCGGCATCGAGATCGCCCTGCGGCCAGCCGATTCGACCAACCGACAGGTCTCGGCGGCATCCTCGTGCTCGTCGTAGTAGCTGACGAGCACGTCGGCGCCTTCGCGAGCGAAGGCCAGCGCCACCGCCCGACCGATGCCGCTGTCGCCGCCGGTGATGATCGTCTTGCGTCCGGCGAGCCGCCCGCAGCCCTTATAGTGCGCCTCACCGTAATCGGGCGGCGGATCCATGTCCGCGTCGCGCGCGGGTGGGGTAAGTCGGCGCTGATGCTCGAAGGGCGGCTTCGGAAAGTCCTTCATGTCTGAGAGTTCTGTCACGGCGAAGCATCCTTGCTCGACGACGAAGACGTGATCCAGCATGCAGTTGCGTCGAACCGACTACACGTCACCGGCTGAGATCTCAGCGCAATCATTAACAAATATTAAGTCGGTAGTTTTTCAGTCCATACCGTACGCCGACAAAGCAGCGTAGCGGCGTGTCCTCATGACGATACCCGTTTCAAACGGACAACCGGACTGACAAGACATTGTTTCAGATCGATTGCAGGATGGCCGAGCTTGCTGATGTGGTGCGGGGTTCCTGGCCAGCGTAGCGGGAGAGGATGGAAAGGCCGTGGGTTGAGGCCGTAATCTAAAACTGTCCCGATCCTGATCGGATCGAAGCAGAGAAGCTGTCCGAACGAGCTCGGCCGTCGAGCGCATCGGGAAACCTTCCGGCATCTGACGATCGGAGAGGGTCAACTCAGGCCGTCGTCGTTCGTAACCGTGGCGCTGAATGGGGCGGTGAGCACGTGGTTGCCGGCCTCATCGGCAACCTCGAAGCCGCAATCCATCCCATCGCGGATCAACGTTCGTCCACCGTACGTCGGCTGCGCAGCAAGAGCGCGACGGCAAGGCAGGCCAGCCCCCCGGCGCCAGCAAGGATCATCGACGGCCGGACACCCGTCCGCGCAGAGGCTCGCGAAAGGGCGACTTCCATGCCACCGGTCATGTTCACGGCGAGTGGAACGACCTTCGTATCCAGGAAAAACTTCGGCGCCGACGGCCGGGAAGGCTTTTCCAAGGTGTAATCGCGCCCGATGACCATACTAACCTCTGTTAAGAACAGGAAAATCTCGCGAACAATTCTGAAGGTGCATGAGTTGTGGCGGAAACGCTGCCGAACGGCAGGTGTTTCCTCGATTGTCCAACTCCGGAGTGCATCCGTTGGAAAAGCCGACCTTCAAGCCATACCGCCTGCCCTCCGGCGGTTGGGGATCGGCCCTCTCGGTGGGCAACATCCTCAGGCGCGAGGGCGTGCTGGCGAGCGTCCCGGTGGCCCTGACGCGCCACAACAAGGTGGACGGATACCAGTGCACCAGCTGCGCATGGGTGAAGCCGGCCAGCCCGTTGCCGTTCGAGTTCTGCGAGAACGGCGTCAAGGCGGTGGCCTGGGAACTCACCGCGCATCGCTGCACGCCGAAGTTCTTCGCCGAGCACACCGTCACCGAGCTGTTGGGCTGGGACGACTACCACCTCGAACAACCTGGCCGCCTGACCCACCCCCTCCGCTACGACGCCGCCAGCGACAAGTACGTGCCCGTGTCCTGGGGGCATGCGCTCGACGAGATCGCCCGCGAGTTGCGCGCGGTCGAGGATCGCCGGAAAGGCACGGTGTTCTACAGCTCCGGGCGGCTGTCGAACGAGGGGAGCTACCTCTACCAGCTCTTCGCCCGGCTCTACGGGAACAACAACCTGCCCGACTCGTCCAACATGTGCCACGAGACGACCTCGGTGGCCCTGCCGGCGAGCATCGGCCAAGCCGTCGGAACGGTCGACCTCGGCGATTTCGGCCGTGCCGACTGCATCCTGTTCTTCGGTCAGAACCCGGGCAGCAACGCACCCCGGATGCTCCACCCGCTGCAGGAGGCAAGCCGGCGCGGCCTCCCGATCATTACCTACAACCCGCTGCGCGAGCGCGGACTGGAACGCTTCCTGAACCCGCAATCGCCGACCGAGATGCTGACCGGCAAGGACACCCGGATCAGCTCGCAGTACCATCAGGTGAAGGCTGGCGGCGACCTCGCGGCGCTCGCCGGCATCTGCAAGTCCGTGCTGGAGACCCACGACGCATCGCGCGCTGGCGGCGGTCCGGCCGTGCTGGACGAAGCCTTCATCGCCGAGCACACGCATGGCTTTTCGACCTTCGCCGACTGGTTGCGCGCGCAGGATTGGGACGAATTGGAGCGCCGCTCGGGCTTGCGTCGGGCCGACATGGAGGCGACCGCGACGGTCTATTGCCGGTCAAGCGCCGTGATCGGGGTCTACGGCATGGGGCTGACACAGCACAGGGCCGGGGTCGAGACCGTGCAGATGCTGGTCAACCTCCTGTTGCTGCGCGGTAATCTCGGCCGCGCAGGAGCCGGGATCTGCCCGATCCGGGGGCATTCCAATGTCCAGGGCCAGCGCACGGTCGGGATCACCGAGAAGCCGGAACTCTTCGACCTCGATCGTTTGGGCGCGCAGTTCGGCTTCGAACCGCCGCGCGAGGCCGGCTACAACACGGTCGAGGCCTGCGAGGCGATCCTCAAGGACGAGGTGCAGGCCTTCTTCATGCTGGGTGGCAACTTCGTGCGGGCGATCCCCGACCACGGTCAGATGGAGCCGGCCTGGCGCCGGCTCCGGCTGACCGTCAACGTGATCACCAAGCTGAACCGCTCGGCATTGTTGCCCGGCGAGATCAGCTACATCCTTCCCGTGATCGGCCGGCTGGAGATCGACGAGACCAAGTCCGGGCAGCAGGTGCTCTCGATGGAGGACACCTCGGCCTGCGTCCACGGGAACCGGGGCTTGCGCCGGCCGGCCTCGCCGCACCTCATCAGCGAGATCCGACTGATCTGCGAGCTTGCCCAGCGGGTGCTCGAGCCCAACCCCCGCGTCCGGTGGGCCGACTACCAGGACGACTACGCCGAGATCCGGAAGGAGATCAGCGAGACGTTGCCGGAGTCGTTCTGGGACTACGAGCGGCGGATGTGGGAGCCGGGTGGATTCCAGCGGCACCTGCCGGCCAACAAGCGCGAATGGCGCACGGACACGGGCCGGGCGAACATCGTGACCCCGACGGGCCTCGACGAGGACGCCGACATGCCGGATGTGGGTCACGGCGTCCTGCGTTTGATGACGCTGCGGTCGAACGACCAGTTCAACACCACCGTCTGCGGCTACGACGACCGCTTTCGGGGCATCAACAACACACGCAAGGTGGTGCTAATGAACCGCTCCGACATCGACAGGCTCGGGCTGAAGATCGGGCAAGCGGTGACCCTCAAGACGGTCGCCGACGACGGCGTCGATCGCCGGCTACCCGGCATGCTCGTGGTCGCCTACGATATCCCGATCGGCTGCATCGGCGGCTACTATCCGGAGTGCAACGTGCTGATGCCGATCTGGCACTACGCCATCGGCAGCAAGACCCCAGCGGCGAAGACCATCCCGGTCACCGTGCAAGCCGACGATCCACGTGTGCTCGAGCCGCAGCTCGAATACGCCACGGGGTGAGGGCTGCACCTCCCCGCACCACCGGGCGGGCGGAGGGGAAGTAAGGCAGGCGGGATCGCGCAAGTCCGGGATTTCCTACACGAAACCGTGTCGGCACATTCGGGGATCGGCATCGGGGCAGCCACGGTCTGGCCTAGCTGGGCGCATGACCTTGCTTCTCGCGGCGGCCGGTTCAGGATCGATGCGGGCAAGATGGATATGGGCGAGATGGATGCGGTCAGGACCGATCGGCAGCATCAGGAGCGATCGACGCGCGACGCCGCGGCGATCTGGATCGCCCTCGACTTCGCCTACCTGGTCTTCGCCGGTACGGTGAGCGTGAACGAGTGTGTGGCTGCGATCGTTTGCGCCACGCTCGCGACGGCCTGGTGGTGGGGCGTGGGACGGCGGGGCGGCGTGCGGTTCCACTTCGACCGGGCGGCGTTTCGGCCGCTCGGGGCGGCGATCCTCGGCCTTCCCCGCCAGACTACCCGGGCGGGTCGTGATCTTGTCGAGGCCCTGCGCGCGGACGGCGCGGGCGGAAGGATCTGCAAGCAGAGCGTAGCGGAGCTGGCCTGGGCCACGCCGAACGGGCCGACGGCCCCAGCCGCGCGCGCCATCGGTCTGCTCGCCGCGTCCCTGGCTCCGGACAGCTTCGTCCTCGTCCTCGACCGCGCGCATGGGACGGTGGCCACGCATGCTCTGGGGGACGGCAAGCCGTGACGATCTGGACGGCCGCCATCCTGGCGCTGCTGCCGCCCTTCGCCCTCGCGGTCGCGCTGGCGTGGAGCGGCACCCCCGGCCGGCGCTTCGCCGCCTACCAACTCGCCGGCAGCGTCACGGTGCTGATCTTGACCCTGCTGGCCTTCGCCACCGACCAAGCCTCGATCACGGATCTCGCCTTGACGCTCGTGCTGCTGAACCTGCCGGGCACGATGCTTTTCGCGGTCGTCCTGGAGCGCTGGATATGAGCGTCGCGATCGGCCTTCTGCTGGGCCTCACTGTCATCGTCACGTGGTTCGCGGCCTTCGCCTTGTGGCGCCTACCCCGGGCCCTCGACCGGCTGCACGTCCTCGCCTTCCTGAACGTCACCACCTCCGTCCTCGTCACGGCGGCGGCCTTCCTGGCCGACGGCGTTTCCGGGCGTTCGGTCAAGATCCTGCTGACGATGGTCGTCTTTCTCGCCTGGGCGGCGGTGCTGTCGCACGTGTCCGGCCGGGCCGTGCTGATGCGCGAGGGCCGGTCGGCATGAGCGTGATCCTGCCCCTGCTGTTCCTGCTCACCGCCTGCTCGGGCACCGCCGTGGTGCTCGTCCGGGATCCCGTCCGGCAGGTCTTCGCCATCGCGGCCAACGGCCTCGTCCTGACGATCCTCTTCGCCGCGCTGCAGGCCCCCGATGTCGCCCTGTCGGAGCTGGCGGTCGGCTCGGCGGCGGTGCCGCTCCTCTTCTTCGTGGCCCTCATGGCGGTGCGCAACCAGCCGCCCGAGGAGGAATCGTGAGCCTGCGCCTGCGCGTCGCGCTGCTCGCCCTGGCCGGCGTGATGCTGCTTCCGGGCGCCGCGGCGGTGATCGCCGGATTGCCCCGCTTCGGCGCCACGATCGCCGCCTACGGCGAGCGCATCAACGCGATCGTGCCCGAGGCGCGCCACGTGGCCAACATGGTCAGCGCGATCAACTTCGACCTGCGCGGCCTCGACACCCTCGGCGAGGAGTTCATGCTGCTCGCCGCCATCACCGGAACGGTCGTGCTGCTGCGCGGCCGCCGCGGCGAGGGCAGCACCGAGCGCGCCCTGCGTCAGCCCGGGCGGGCGGTGATCCCGCGCTCCGAAGCCGTGGTGCTCGTCTGCCGGATCGCGGGCCCGCTCACCGCGCAGTTCGGCCTGTACGTGGTGCTGCACGCCACCGTCACCCCGGGCGGGGGCTTCCAGGGCGGCGTGATCCTCGCGTCGGGTACGCTGCTGATCTACCTCGGCGAGGGCTATGCCGGCTGGCGCGACGCGGTGCGCAGCCATTGGCTCGATGGGCTGGAGGGCGGGGGCGCCCTGCTCTTCACCCTGTGCGGGCTGGCGCCGATGCTGGCCGGCGGCGCCTTCATGCAGAACGTCCTGCCGTTCGGCACCTTTCGCGACCTGATGTCGGGCGGTCTGATGCTCGTGGAGAACCTCGGCGTCGCCCTGGCGGTGGCGGGCGGCTTCACCCAGCTCTTCCTGGAATTCATGGAGGAGACCCGCGAGGCGGACGAGGCCGACGAGCCGGGGGAGGAATCGGCGTGAACGCGGTCTCGGGCATGCTGCCTTACGCGGTCGCCGCGTGGCTGTTCGGCGCCGGGCTTTACGGCATCGCCACGAGCCGGAACTTCATCCACCTCGTCGGTTGCCTCGGCGTGTGCCAGTCGGCGACCTACGTGCTGCTTCTGGGCCTCGGCTACCGCTGGGGAAGCATCGCGCCGATCTTCTACGACCACCCGCCGGGCACGCCCGCCGTCGATCCGGTCATGCAGGCGCTGGTGCTGACCGACATCGTGGTCGGCGCGACCCTGACCGCCCTTCTCCTGGTGCTGACGATCCAGGTCTACAAGCGCAGCGGCAGCCTCGACCCGGAGCAGCTCCGCCCGATGCGCGCCGAGGGCAGCTCCGAACGTGCGAACGGGTCGGCGCCCGGTGACGACGGCAAGCGGGCGGCCTCGTGACCCTCGGCTCCGCCGCACTCCTCCCGCTGCCGGTCGCCGTCCCGCTGGTCTTCTGCGCGGCGATGCTGGCAACCGCCCACCTCCTGCCGGGCCGCCTGCCCGACATCCTGGCGACGCTCGCCGCGCTCGCTGTCGCGATCCTGTCCAGCGTGATCGCTGTAGGGGCCGCGGACGGGCCCCTGGTCTACTGGTTCGGCGGCTGGGAGCCGCGCGACGGCGTCCATCTCGGGATCGGCTTCGGGGTGGACGCGGCGAGCGCCTGGGTCGCGGCCTTCATCGGCCTGCTCTACGCGCTCACCTTCGTGTTCGCCTGGGGCTTCTTCGGCCGGACGCACGGACACTTCCATATCCTGATGCTGCTGTTCCTGGCGGCCATGGTCGGGTTCTGCTTCACCCGCGACATGTTCAACCTGTTCGTATGGTTCGAGGTGATGAGCGTCGCCGCCTTCGCGCTCACCGCCTACCATCTGGAGAAGTCCGCCCTCGCGGGCGCGATCAACTTCACCGTGATCAACAGCCTCGCCGGCTTCCTGATGCTCGGCGGCATCGGGTTGATCTACGCCCGGACCGGCACCCTCGACTTCGAGGGCATCGCGGCGGCGGTGGCACGGGGCGGCCGGGACCCGGTGGTGGCGGGCGCGTTCTGCCTCGTCGCGGCGGCACTGATGATCAAGGGCGCGATCGTGCCGTTCCAGTTCTGGCTCGCGGACGCCCACGCGGTGGCGCCGAGCCCGGTCTCGGTGATCTTCTCTGGCGCGATGGTGTCGCTGGGGCTCTTCGGGCTCGCAAAGGTCAGCGCCGTCGTCTTCGCCGGGTCCGAGCAAATCCAGCACGCGCTCCCGGCCCTCCTGACTGGACTCGGCAGCGTCACCGCCATCCTCGGCGGCTGGATGGCGCTGCTGCAGCGCCACCTGAAGCGGATGCTCGCCTTCTCGACGATCTCGCATGCCGGGATCATGCTCACCGCCATCGGGGCACTCTCACCGGCCGGCACCGGCGGGATGCTGGTCTACGTAGTGGGCCACGGCCTGGTGAAGGGCGCGCTGTTCATGATCGCGGGCATTCTGCTCGCCACCCGGGCCAGCATCGACGAGATCGCCCTGCGGGATCTCGGACGCGGCATCGGTCCGGCCGGGATCGCGATGGCCCTGGCCGGTCTCCTGCTCAGCGGCTTGCCGGTCGGGATCCTCGACCAGGGCACGCGCCTCGTCCAGGGGGCTCTCTCGCACCAGGGGCACGGGATCGCGCTCGCCGCGGGCGCCATCGGTGCGGGGCTGACGGGGGCGGCCGTGCTGCGGGCGGCCGGCCGCATCTTCCTCGGCCTCGGGCCCGATCCCGGCGACGAGGCCGGGGCGCCGAGCGATGACGAGCGGGAGAAGGCCAACCGCCCGCTCTGGCTGATGCTGGCCCCGTGCTGCGTCCTGCTGGCCCTCGACGTCGGCATGCCGGCGGGCCTGATCGCCGACGCGATCCCACGCGCCGCCCCGGCCTTCATGCATCGACCCACCATGGCGGCGCTGGCCGAGGGGCCGTCATGGCTACCTTGGGCGTCCGTCGCGCTGGCCCTGGCGGGGGCGGGCTACGGCCTGTTCCGGACGCGGTTGCCGAAGCTCGTCGTCCGCCCGCTCCGCGCGACGCAGTCGGCGCCGACCCGCACCCTCGAGCTGCTGCACAGCGGCCTGATCGGCGACTACGCGGCTTGGCTCGCGATCGGGGTGGCGATCATCTCCGGGGTGCTCACCGTGGGGTGAGAACCTCGCCTCGCCGCATCGGGACCAAATGAAGCGCCAACTCGCATGAGAGATAAGCGCCATGCACCAGGAGACAGCGCACACCGGAGCGCAATCGCACGAGCCGGTGCCGGACCATTCACTCCATCGGTTTCACCTATCCTGACTTGGTCCGACGTTGTCCGCAGCGAAGGCGTCCCGGACGCCAAGGGGTTTGGGCCATCCTTCGGTGCTGTCGCGGGCGGTCTGGCGTTCCATTTCCGAATTGATCTCGGCGCCGAGCAAGACGACCACGATCGAGAGCCACATCCAGGACATCAAGCCGATGCCGGCACCCAGAGACCCGTAGATGCGATTGTAGCTATCGAAGCTCGCCACGTACCAGGAGAACACGCCAGACGTGCAGACCCAAAGAAACGCTGCCAGCGCGCTGCCCCAGGTCACCCAGCGCCATTTCGCCCGGCGCCTGCTCGGGCCGTAGCGATAGATCAGCGTCAGGCTCAGGCTGACCACGACCAGGATGACGGGCCACCGGGCCACGGACAGGATGGTGTCGGCCAATCCCCCGAACCCGAAGCGCGCCAGGATCGCCGGAAGGACGACCACCACGCTGATCGTCAGGAGCAGGAACGCCGCGCCGCCAAGGGTGAACAGAAAGGTCGTGGCGTAGAACCGGATCAGGGTGCGATCCTCCCGTTCCCGGTAGATCACGTTGAGGGCATCGAAGAGGGCGCTGACGCCGGAATTCGCGCTCCAGAGCGCAATCAGCAAGCTGATCGTCGAGGTGAGGCTCAGCGAACCCGTGCTTCGCGCGGCGATCCGCACGAGCTGCTCGGAGAGCAGTTCGAGCGCGGCGGCAGGGAGGATGTAGGTTAGGAGGCCGACATGCTGGCTGATCACGTTGGGATCGGAAAACAACCCGTAGATCGAGACCACGGCCACGAGTCCGGGAAACACGGCGAGCAGGGCGAAGAAGGCGACGCCGCCGGCCGTGGCGAGCACACGATCCTTCGGGAGAGCCCACACGGCGCGCCACAGGATGTCCTGCCATCCTGCCTTCGGAATCTCGGAAGGGCGGTTCGCATCGCGGCCACGATCAGGCTCGCGGGCGCGCTGCCGAGCCGTTTCGAGGGTCGCTGCATCCTGCGGACGCGTGGCGATTGAGCGCCAGTCGTCGCCTTCGTCAACGTCCTGAATCACGGCTACGATCCTGCGAGGACTTGGTACCAGTGATCGCGATTTGATCCTGCTGACATCGGTTCAGCCGAAGTCGTAGCGGCGCGGAGCGTCCGATCCTGCAGGAGTGTCGCCTACCGTCGCCCTGAATGGAAGCGGTGGCGCCAGCCCTCCTCCAGCCTGCGCTCCTCCGCGCTCTCCTCCGGAACGGCTTTGAGACGCAGCAGGATCATCGCAAAGCCACCCTGCTGGAGGTACACCTGCTCGTAGAGCGACGGCACATGGAGGTCGCGCTTCACATCGATCCAGAGATCAGCACTGCAGGCCGCGATGTCGCTCGGGATGCTCGGTTGATGCGAACGGCTGTGAACGAGCGATCGCTCCGGGACCGGGCTTCCGACGGCACAGACGATGGCCGGGAAGGAGAGGCTGCGGTAGCAACGCTGCACCCGGCCGTGGCCCGCCACGACGATGGCGATCCGCTCGGAGTGGTACTGGACGTAGGCCCGGGCCGCCGTCTCCTTACCGACCGCGAAGTCGCGCGCGAGCGCAAGGACGTGCTGCAGATCGGGCTCGCGAAACGCCGTCATAGCCCCCCGTAGGAGGTGCGGAGGCATCAGCAGGAGGCTGGCAAAGCGGTTGGCCTCGACCTCTCTGCGCTGGCGCGGGTCGCCCTCCTTGGCCGTCATGCGCAGCATGTCGGATGTCTTGCACGAGAACCGGTCGGGCTGATCGGGGATGTGGTGCGCCATCAGGAAGTGGCCGAGTTCGTGCGCGATGGTGAAGCGGCGACGCGGTTCGCCCCCGCGCCTGGCGAGGATGGTGCCGTCAGACCGCTTCGTGTCGGTGACGAGGCCGCCCTCGAACGCATCGGTGTCGAGGTCCTCGATCTTCACAATGCCGAGGCGCGCGCACAGCTCCTGGATCGGCACGGGCACCGGAAGGTTCGGCTCGGCCTGTAGGATGCGTTTGACGAGCGCCTCCGGCGAGCCTGCGTCTGCAAGGTCCTTCCTCTTGATCTGCATGCGCGGACCCCTTCGTATTTCCGAGGCGATCCGTCAGGCGCCACGCACCTGCGATCCCAAGACCAGGTTGCAAGGGCGTTCGCGCGAGCGGTAACCCAACCGCGCCATCGTGCGCAAAGGCCATGCTGGCCTGGCATGGCGGCCCCTGTGATCCCGACGGCGTCGGAGGAGCTAAGATCGCGGCCGCGCTTGCCGAGCTGGCACAACGGCGACCGTCAGGTCGAAGGGCTTTTCTCAAATTCATAGACCGGTGATGTCGTGCTCAGAGGCTGGGCCTGCTCAGCCCAAGCTGCGCATGCGCCTCGGCGGGCGTCATCAATCGAACGGCCTCATCCGAAAACCCAAGCGCCCGCAGCTCCGCTCGTTGCTGGTTCGTGATCATCAACGACACGGCGGGAGCTGATGCGGGTCTGGGCAGCGTGACACCCGGCTTAGCGTCGTTCGCTTCGCGCAGCCGGCCAAGGTATGCTTCCTCCGCGGCTGCCTGATCGAGAAACGCTCGGAGATAATCGTCTGCCTCTGACATCGGCGATGCTGCCTCCTTTTTTGTACCAACGACGTGCTTGACCACCCGCCACTCCATAGCAGCGTCTATCTCACGACATCGCGTGGCGAGATTCTTCGCATGGAGCGTAAGCTTTCGTTGATCCGAGCGGCAGGGCTTTTCATCGCGGAGGAGACTTACAGGTAATGCACATTCGTCCCTACCAGCGCGACAGTGACGAATCTTCTGTACTCGCGGTTTTCGATATGGCATTCACCGTCTCTCATTCTTTCCTAGAACGCCGTGAACAGCTTAAGGCGCGTCAGTATCTGAAGCTTGTGCTGGGACACGCCGAAAATTTGATTGCCGAGCTCGACGGCGCAGTGATCGGCTTCATCACCGTGGACGATGGGGGCTACATATCCGCTTTGTACGTCTCTCGTGCCAGCGCCGGTTGTGGATCAGCTCTTCTACGAGCGGCACAGGACCGTCATCGACGCTTCGGGCTTCACGTTTTCGCAGATAACATCTTCGCTGTGAAATTTTACAAAGCGCGCGGCTTTGCGGTCGTCGATGAGGATACACAGATCGATAGCCTCGGGCGCCGGCACCGCCGTTTCGAGATGGAACGCGCGAACGGTTTCGACGCAAATCGGTAGGGCTCGATCACACTGTCGAAGCGGTCGCTTGCGCCGCACTCGAACGTGATTGTGCCAAGCCCGATCACCGCGTCGCAGCTGTGATCGATGCCAGTCCTCTCCGTGTCGAGGGTCAGACCGATGAACGTCGGCTCATTTGGCGTACCAACGCACGCGACGGCCGGTCTAACCCGCCGCAGCACCCGTTACTCCCCGGTACCCTCGAGCACGCTCGCGATGCTGTCGAGAGGCTGCGTCACAGAAATCTTGGCCGCTTCGAAGCCATACGCTCGCTCTGCCGACAGAGGCGGCCCTTCGGCTCGGTAGCAGGATACGGTCGCAGTTCCCAAGCCAGACCTCTCGCGGCCGGGTCCTCGAGAGGATCGATAGTGGCTCGGATGAGTGACACCAACGACCGACCAGGCGTTCATCTAGATAAGCCATGGCCACCTGTGTCAGCTCAGCGGGTTTGGGGTTTTATCGTCTTGGGTCGAGCGATTGCCTTAACCGAGGGCCATGGGGCTGATCAGGCGGTTTTCGATGGAGCACGTCCGGTTGGCGCTCGGCGATCACTATCCTAGATAGCAAATCCGATGTGGCTGTTCGCGACGGCCCATCAAGGGTTGTAGCTTCTTCGAGCCTCGCGACAAAGTTTGGGTGAAAGGCAATGCCACAGGCAAGCGACGACCTTTACAAGGCTGCCCCGCCCGGCGACGGCAGAAGTACCAATCCCCTGATCTTGAAGCTGGAAAGCCTTGCCACACTCGCCGACGAAGACCGGGCGGTGCTTGAGCAGATCAGCGCGAACCCTCAGGTCATCGAACCTGGGATCGATTTGATCAGCGTCGGCGACAAGCCGGACGGCGTCTACCTGATCATGGACGGGATAGCCTGCCGATACACCCTGCGGGCCAACGGTGCCCGCCAGATCATGGCCTACCTCATTCCGGGCGACTACTGCGACCTCGACGTGGCCCTGCTTGCCCGGATGGACCACTCGATCGGCACCCTGGCCACCTGCAAGGTCGTGCGGATCGATCTCGCGACCATTCTCGAATTGCTACGGCACCATCCCGGCATCGCTCACGCGCTGCGGCTCGCCACGCTCGTGGACGAGGCGACGTTGCGCGAGTGGGTCGTCAACCTCGGACGGCGGTCCGCCCCGGAGCGCATCGCCCACCTGATGTGTGAGCTTTTGCTTCGCCTGCGCGCGGCAGGACATGCCGCCGATGAGGGCTATCCCCTGCCGATTACGCCAAACGACTTGGCCGACACCACCGGCCTCACGACCGTCCACGTGAACCGAACGCTCGCGGATCTGCAGCGGCAAGGGCTGATCGCGATGTCCGGCGGGTATCTGCGCATTCTCGATCGAGCGCGGCTGGAGGCTCTGGCCGAATTCAGGCCGGAATACCTCCACCTCGGCGGGAGGGTTGCAGCATGAACCTGCGTCTTCAGCCGGTGCAGGTGGCCACCGGCAGCAACGATCAGGAGAGCCGGCTGGTCTTCCACGACGGGTTCCTGGTCGCCATCCTGGTCCAGCTCTCGGACCTTCACGAGACGGACGCGGGCAAATGGTTCCTAGAGGCTGGGTTCGGCCCGGTGGGCGACGCGCACCCACCGTTGTTCAAGGATCTCGACCGTGCGCAGGCCTGGATCGCCGAACAGCTGCCATGATCGCCGGACGCGGCGTGTCATTCGGGCGACCAACCACACGATCAGGCGCACGGCCGTCACCCGCCGCGTCGGCCTCACAGCGGTCGCCGCCTCTCCCATGATAAGCATCGTGCTGACGGGTGTCGCCCGTTCACGCGCCGGCACGATGCCCTTCACGGTCTGTCATGGCAGAGGTCTGGCCTCGGAGAAGTGGTTCTCGATAAGGTGTGGTTTCGAGCCATGCGGCTTACCTCTCGCCCTATGAGAAGTATCGCGCAATGGCAGGTGCCGTGCATGGATCGCGCGGCGAGGCGTCCTTTCCCATGTGCGAGGGTGGAGGGGGGATCGGTGTCTCCTTCTGGGGCGTGTCGTCTCGATCCCCTCTCTGTTTCGAGCGTGCCCGGCTTGAACACCAAACGCACGGATCTCGGGCAAGCCTGGGATCCGTTTGAGAACGAACTGCCGCCTCATCCGAACGTGCGGTTCAATTCAAGAGCGCCCGTTGCCGAGCGCCGCGCGCAAACGCGTCGCGTAGCGCTCCACCGAGCGCGCGTGGCGTGCGGCTTCGTTCGGATCTCCGGTGGCGGCCTGCGCCATGTTGGAGAAGCCGAGCTGGAAGGCGAGGTAGCAGGGGGTCAGCAGCGCCAGGAGGTCGGGGTCGACGCGGGTTCCCGCCCTGTCGGCGAGCGTCGGCAGCAGGGCGTGGGGGTCGAGGGCGAGCTCCACGGCCGCGCCGGCCACGTCCCAGGCGATGTCCTGGCAGCCGACGAGGTCGTGGCCGGCATGGTGGTCGAGGGCGTCGGCCTTCAGGAGCCGCCCGTCCGGGAGTACCAGCCACTCCCAGGCGTGCAGGCGCCCGTCGACCTCGACCGGGCGGACCCGCCGGGCGAGGGATTCGATCTGCGCAGGCGTCCAGGCGTCGAGGGCGCGAGCGATGTCGGGGCCGAGCGCCTCCGCCGTGTTGTGGCGCGCCATCGCGACCAGGTCGGCGAGCGACGCGCCCCGTCCGGCCTCGCGAGCGAAGGCCCGCGCTCGGAACCCGAGATAATCTCCGGCCCGTTCTCCAAGGTCCGGTAAGGCGAGGTGCGGGGCCGGGGCGCCTACGTCGCGCGTCCAGCGGTCGAGGGGCCGCGCCTCCGCCATCCAGCGTTCCACGAGGAAGCCGTGGCGGTAGCCGGCCGGCTCCGGCGTGAAGCCGGCCGCGTGCAGGCTGCGGGCGCGGTCGAGCCTGCGCCGGGCCGCCGGCCCGAGCCCGGCGAACTTGGCGAGCCACGGCCCGCTCGGGGTTCGCGCCAGGACCTTGCGCCGCTCCTGCGCGGTGTTGGCCGGCGGCCAATCGGCCTCGCTCGCGTAATGCCGGCGCCGCCAGGCTCCGCCCGAGAGGTCGTCGAGGGGCCCTACCAGCGGGCCGGTCAGGTCGGCGATCCAGCCGGCGAGCGTCGGCCGGTCGCCCTCGATCAGGTGGTCGGCCGACGGTGCGACGTGACGCGCGAGCCCGTTCCAGCGCGCGCGGTGGCGCGAGCTTGCCCGGTCGCCCGGTGCGCCGGGATGGCTCGGGAACAGCGCGATGCGGGCCTGCGCCACGCCCCAGGATTCGAGCGTGTCGACCACGGCACCGAACGAGCTTCCGGACAGGCCGGGTCCCTCGTCGACGACGGCGTAGGCCGGCGGATCGCCCGCGCGGAGGCGGGCGGTCAGCGGCGCGGAGAGCGCCAGCTCCCGCCGGAACGGGTGCCCGGTCGGCCGGACCGTCACCGGGTCTGCGGCGTCGAGGGCGGCGGCGACCATCGCCCCGAGCGGGGTACCGATGCTGCGGATGCCGACGACCCGCGTCGCCGCCGTCAGGCCGGAGGCGACGGCCGCCATCGCGTAGCCCTCGGGGTAGAGCGCGTAATGGGCGAACCCCTCCGCCCAGCGCGTGGCGATGCGGCCGGGCAGCGTCACGCCCGCGAATTCGCGCAGGATGTCCGGTCCAGGCATCTCGCCGTCGAGGCCGCCCCGCCACGAGGCCCAGGTGGCCCGGGCGAGCCGCATCAGCACGACCGTGGCGGCATCCGTAGCCGGCGAGGGCGCATCGGCGCAGAAACCCTCGAACGCCGCGTCGGCGATCCCCTGCGCCAACTCGCCGGCCTCGATCAGGGCCGCTGTCAGGGTGCCGTGGCGGAGGATCCCAGGCGCCGCGTCGGCGCCTTCGCGGAGCAGGGCGTCGAGCCCGGCGATCCGCGCCCGCGGGTCCCCGGTCCAGGTGGTCTCGCCGTAGACGAGCACCGGATCAGGCCGGCCCGGCGCCTCCAGGCGCGTAGCGGCGCACCATCGCCGCGCAGAAGTCGGCGTATTCGCGGAAATCGACGGGTGCGCTCGAGTGGTGGGGCGCGATGCCCCGGTGCTCGGGCGTGAAGCAGAACGCCTCAGTAACCCAGCGCGCTGCCATCCTTGCGGGGGTCCGAGCCGGCCGCGAGCATGCCGGCTTCATGGTCGATCCAGATCACCTGACCGCCGCCGAGCGGCAGGGGCGCGGGGAGTGCGTCGTGGCCGCGGCCCTTCAGCTCGGCGGAGAGGCCGGAGAGGCCGCCTTCGAGTTCCAGGGTACCGCCGTAGGCGAAGCTGCGTGGTGCATCGAGCGCCTCTTGCGGGTCCAGGCCGCGGTCGATCAGCCCGGTCAGCAGCTCGACGTGGCCCATCGCCTGGTAGTGCCCGCCCATCACGCCGAAGGGCGCGACCGCGCGACCGTTCCGCATCAGCATGCCGGGGATGATGGTGTGCATCGGGCGCTTGGACGGGCCGATCGTGTTGGGGTGGCCGGCTTCCGTGCGGAACGAAAGGCCGCGGTTGTGCAGCAGCACGCCGCTCGACGGCCCGAGGATGCCGGAGCCGAAGCCCTGGAAGATCGAGTTGATCAGCGAGATCGCGTTGCCGGCCCGGTCGACCACGCAGAGGTAGACCGTGTCCTTGTGCGCGCGGGCCGCGACCTCGGCGCGGATCTCGGGATAAAGCGTGGGCGCCTGCGCCCGGCCCATGTCGATCGCCCCGTGGGCGGCGGCCTGCCAAGCGTCGGATAGCAGGTGCTCCACCGGGATCGCCTGGAGGGCCGGGTCGCCGAATAGCGCGTCGCGGTGGTGGTAGCCCTGCTTGCAGGCTTCGGCGAAGAGGTGGACCCGGTCGAGGTCCGAGAGCCCCGCCACGTCGAAGGGCTTCAGCACGTTGAGCATCATCAGCGCCGCGAGCCCCTGGCCGGCGGGCGGGCACTCGTAGACGTCGTAGCCGCGGTAGCGCGTGCTGATCGGGGTGACCACGTCCGGTGCGGCGCGCGCGAAATCCTCCAGGGTGTGGAGGCCGCCGAGTTGCCGCAGGCGGCCGACGAGGTCGTCGGCCACCGGCCCCTCGTAGAAACCGCGCGCGCCCTCGCGGGCGATCCGCCGGAGCGTCGCGGCGAGTTCTTCCAATCGCACCACCGTGCCGATCGCGGGCGCGCGGCCGTCGACGAGGTAGGTGGCGGCGGCGTGGGGATCGCCTGCGACGCGGGCGACGTTGCGCGCCCAGTCCCAGCCGACCCGCGGCTGGACGGGAAAGCCCTCCTCGGCCAGCCGGATTGCCGGCTGCAGCAGCTCGCCGAGCGAACGGGTGCCGTGGTCTGCGACGAGCTTCTGCCACGCCGCCACCGCGCCGGGCACGGTCACCGCGTGCGGGGAATCCGGCTCGATCGCGACGCCGTGTTCGCGGTACCACGCGGCGTCGGCCGCCGCCGGGCTGCGGCCGGAGCCGTCGATCGCCACCGGCACCGAGGCGCCCTTGGGCGCATACAGCGCGAAGCAGTCGCCGCCGATGCCGGTCATCAGCGGGTCGACGACGCATTGCACCGCCACCGCCGCGATCGCCGCGTCGACGGCGTTGCCGCCCGCGCGCAGGGTCTCGATCGCCACCAACGTCGAAGCCGGATGCGAGGTCGCGACCGCGGCCTGCGCCGCGTAGACGGGCGAGCGGCCCGGTCCCTCGAAATTCCTCATGGGCGATCCTCAGGTGGGGTGGCGACCCAATGGCCGGGCGCGACCTCGACGAGGTCGCCGCCTTCGGCGATGGCGGAAGCCGGTGCGGCGCTCTCGGCGGCCAGGCGCGCCCGCTCGACCGCCGGCACAGGCACCGGTACGGCGCCGAGCAGGCGGCGAGTGTAGGGATGGCGCGGGTCGTCGTAGAGCGCGTCGCTCTCGGCCAGCTCGACGATGCGGCCGCGCCAGAGCACGGCGACCCGGTGGCACAGGTAGCGCACCATGCGCAGGTCGTGGGAGATGAACAGGTAGGACAGGCCGAGCTCGGCCTGCAGGTCCTGCAACAGGTTGACCACCTGGGCCTGGATCGAGACGTCGAGCGCCGCGATCGGCTCGTCGGCGACGATGAAGCTCGGTTTGAGCGCGATGGCTCGGGCGATGCAGACGCGCTGGCGCTGGCCGCCGGAGAACTGGTGCGGGAACCGCCCGGCGAAACGCGGTTCCAGCCCCACCCGCTCGAACAGTCCGGCGACCGCCTCGCGGCGCTCGGCACGGCTCATGTCGGGCCGGTGCAGCTTGAACGCCTCGGAGACGTAGTCGCCGACGCTCATCCGCGGGTTCAGAGCCGCGTAGGGATCCTGGAACACGGTCTGGATCCGGGCGCGTTTCGCGCGCATCGCCTTGGCCGAAAGCATGGACAGGTCCGTGCCTTCGAAGGCGACGCTGCCTTCGGTCGGCGGGTTCAGCATGGTCACGGCGCGACCGATCGTGGACTTCCCCGAGCCGGATTCGCCGACGAGCCCAAGGGTCTCGCCGGGGCGGATGTCGAAGCTGACATTCTCCACCGCCCGGAACACGGACCCCTTGCCGCCCCACCACGACCGCAGCGGATAGTGCTTCGACAGGTTGCGCACCGAGATGATCGGTTCGTCCGAAGCCCGCATCACCGCGCACGCTCCGCTTCGTCGGAGAGGATTTCGGGAAGGTCGTACCAGGCGGCCACGAGATGACCCGGCGCGGCGCCCTTCGCCTGGACCAGCGGAGGCATCTCGGAGCGGCAGCGGGCGGTCGCGTAGGCGTTGCGCGGCGCGAACGGGTCGCCGGGCGGCGGGACGCGCATGTCCGGCGGAGCGCCCTCGATCTGGCGAAGGCGCCCGCGCCCGGCCCGCCCCCGTGTGAGGTCGGGCAGCGAGCGCAGCAGACCGAGGGTGTAGGCGCTGCGCGGGTCGGCGAAGATGTCGTCCACCGGGCCGCGCTCGAGGATGCGCCCGGCATACATCACCTGCACCGTGTCGCTGATGCCGGCGACGACGCCCAGATCGTGGGTGATCCAGATGATCGCCATGCCGATCTCGCGCTTCAGGTCCTGGACCAGCGCGACGATCTCGGCCTGCACCGTCACGTCGAGGGCCGTCGTCGCCTCGTCGGCGATGAGGATCTTCGGCCGGCATGCGATGCCGACGGCGATCATCACGCGCTGGCGCTGGCCGCCGGAGAACTCGTGCGGGTACTGGTCGAGGCGGCCGGCCGCATTCGGGATGCGGACGAGGTCGAGGAGCTCCCGTGCCCGCGCGCGGGCGGCGCGGCGGTCGAGGCCGAGATGGATGCGCAGCGGCTCGATGATCTGCGCCGCCACGGTCATGCCGGGGTTGAGCGAGCTCATCGGGTCCTGGAACACGAACCCGATCTCGCCGCCGCGCACCCGGCGCAGGGCCTTCTCGGGAAGGCTCAGGAGGTCGCGCCCCTGGAACAGCACCTGCCCGCCGGTGATCCGGCCGGGCGGGCGCGGGATCAGCCCGAGCATCGCCAGCACGTGCACGCTCTTGCCCGAGCCGGATTCGCCGACGATTCCCAGCGTCTCGCCCTCGCGAAGCGCGTAGGACACGCCGTTGACGGCGTGGACGGCACCGCCGTCGGTGTCGAAGGCGACCGCGAGGTCGCGGACCTCGAGGAGGGGGGCGCCGCCCATCTCCGCCGCCATCAGGTCCTGCCTCTCGGATCGAGGGCGTCGCGGAGCCCGTCGCCGAACAGGTTGAAGCCGAGCACGGCGAGGAAGATCGACAGCCCGGGCCAGATCGCCATCCACGGCGCCTGGTCGAGGAAGTTCTTGGCGACGTTGAGCATCGCGCCCCAGCTCGGCTCGGGCGGCTGCTGGCCGAGCCCCAGGAACGACAGGCTCGCCTCGGCGATGATCGCCGCCGCGATGGTGAGCGTCGCCTGGACCAGGATCGCCGGCACGATATTGGGCAGGATGTGCACCAGCGCGATCCGCCAGGGCGGGTTGCCGACCGAGCGCGCCGCCTCCACGAACTCCTCCGCCGCCACCGCCTGGACCTGCGCGCGGGTGAGCCGGACGAAGGTGGAGGTCGCCGACAGGCCGATCGCCACCATGGCGTTGGTCAGGCTCGGACCGAGGAAGGCTGCGAGCGCGATCGCCAGGATCAGGAACGGGATCGCCAGCAACGCATCGGTGAGCCGCATGATCGCCCCGTCGACCCAGCCGCCGGCATAGCCGGCGACGAGCCCCAGCGGCAGGCCGAGCGAGACGGCGAGCGCCACCGAGACGAGGCCGGCACCGAGCGAGGCCCGCGCCCCGTAGACGATGCGCGCGAGCACGTCGCGCCCGACCTCGTCGCCGCCGAACGGGTGGGCGAGCGACGGGGCGGCTCGCACCGCGCCCCAATCGGTCTCCGTCGGGTCGTAGGGCGCGATCCATGCAGCGAACACCGCCATCAGGACGAGCCCGACGACGATGACCAACCCGACGACGGCACTCCGCCGCGCCCGCAGCCGACGCCAGAAAGCGCGGAGCGTACCGGGCTCGCGGGGCAGAGGCACCCGTCGTCCCTCCGCCACCGTGGGGGACGGCAGGAGCGCGGCGCCGTCGCGATCGATCCCGCTCATGCCCGCCTCAGCTTCGGGTTGACGGCCGCCGCCAGCACGTCCGCGGCGAGGTTGAGGCCGACATAGGTGGCGGCGGTGCAGATCACGACGCCCTGCACGGTGGCGAAGTCGCGATTGAACACGGCGTCGACCATCAGCTTCCCGAAGCCCGGCACCGAGAAGATCTGCTCGGTCAGAACCGCGCCGGACAGCAGCTGCCCGAACTCGAGGGCGCCGAGCGTGATAATCGGGATCGCGGCGTTGGGGAGCGCATGCCGCAGCACGAGCCGCAGGGGCGAGACGCCTTTGGCGCGCGCCGTGCGGACGTAGTCGGAGCCGAGCACGCCGAGCATCGCCGCCCGGGTGTGGCGCATCATCACCGCGCTGATCGCGTTGCCGAGCACGAAGGCCGGCATCGCCATCGCCTTGAGGTTCTCCCACAAGCTCTCGGAGGGCGGCACGTAGCCGGAGGCCGGCAGCCAGCCGAGCTGCACCGAGAACAGCAGGATCATCAGGATGCCGAGCCAGAAGTTCGGGATCGACAGACCCCAGAGCGCGACGCCGTTGGCCAGCGTGTCGGCCCAGGTGCCGCGCCGGACCGCCGAGAGGATGCCCATCGGCACGCCGATGGCGAGCGCCACCAGCATGGCGAGGCAGGCGAGCTCCAGCGTCACCGGCAGCTTCTCGGCGACGAGTTCCGAGACCGACTTCTGCAGGCGGATCGATTCGCCGAGATCGCCGCCGAGGACGCCCGCCGCCCAGTAGCCGTAGCGAACGGGGAGCGGCCGATCGAGGTGGTACTTGTCGCGGATGAACGCGATCACCTCCGGGTCGCGCTCCTCGCCGGACAAAGCGGTCGCGGTGTCGCCCGGCAGCAATTGCTGCAGGGCGAAGATGATCATCGAGGCCAGGATCAGAGTCGGGACCGCGAGCGCCAAGCGTCTTGCGAGGAACTGCAGCATCAGTTCAGCTTCAACCCCGTGAACCGGGCGAGCCCGTCCGGGTAGGCGACGAACCCGGTGAGCTTGTTCGCGTAGGCCCAGAGCAGCTTTCGGTGCAGCAGGTAGACGACCGGACGATCGGTCAGGACCCGGTCGGCCAGGCTCTTCCAGGCGGCCTGACGCTTGGCCGTGTCGACGGTGCCGCGCTCGGCCTGGAGCGCCGCGTCGGCGTCGGCGTTGCAATAGCGCGTGTAGTTCAGCGGCGTCTTGCACCCGAGGAAGCTGAAGGTGTTGCCGTCCGGGTCCGGTCGGCCGCTCCAGGAATAGAGGTAGGCCTCGAAGTTGCCCTTGTCGGCCATATCGAGCAGCGTGGTGAAGTCGGCCGCCTGGATCTTGATGTCGAAGCCGGCCTCCTTGGCCATGGCCTGGATCACCTGCCCGACCTGCGGCGCCTCGCTATTGGCGTAGACCGAGAGCGTGATCTGCGGCTTGGGCTGGCCGGCCTCGGCGAGCAGGGCCTTCGCCTTGGCGACGTCGCGCTTCGGCACCGGGTATTCCTTGACGTAGTTCGGATGCTTGGGCGAGACCCACTGGTTGCCGGCCAGGAACTCGCCGTTGAACACCACCTGGTTCAGCGCGTTGCGGTCGATCGACAGCTCGAGCGCCTGCCGCACGCGCGGGTCGCCGAGCGGCGAGCCGGCCTTCGCGGGGTTGAGCAGCAACGATTGGAAGCCGAGCTCGTAGACCGAGCCGAGCTTCAGCTTGGCATCGCGGGTCACCTGAGGGACGTCGGTCGGCGCCAGGCGCTCCAGCAGGTCGAGCTGGCCGGCGCGCAGGTTCGTCAGGCGTACCGTGGCATCGGGGATCGGGCGGAATTCGATCCGTTGGATGTGGATCTGGTCCTTGTTCCAGTAATCCGGGAAACGCTCGACCACGATCCGGTCCTGCGGCACCCGCTCGACGAACTTGAAGGGGCCGGCGCAGACCGGGGCGGTCGAGAACTTGTCGCCGAGCCGCTCGGCGGCCTTCGGCGAGACCATCATTCCGGCGCGGTCGGTGAACTGCGCCATGAGCGGGGCGAACGGCGCCTTGAGGACGATCTTGAAGGTCAGGTCGTCGACGACCTCGACAGCGTCGATCGGCGCGATCTCGCTGCGGCGCTGCGAGCCCGGCATCTTGAGATGGCGTTCGATCGAGAACTTGGCGGCCGCCGCATTCAAAGGCTCGCCGTCGTGGAATTTCACGCCCGGCCGCAGATGCATCGTGAGCGTCTTCTCGTCGGACGAAAGCTCCCACGCGGTCGCGAGCTGCGGCACCGGCTTCAGGTCCGTGCCGATGTCGACGAGCTTGTCGCAGAGCGCGGTGAAGACCATTCGGCTGGCGAAGGTGCGGGCCAGCGTCGGGTCGAGCGCATCCGGGTCCTCCATCATGCCATAACGCAGGGTCTGGGCGGAGAGCGGCGTGGACAGGAGAACACCCGCGATCAGGCAGGCAGCCGACAGACGCAACATCGAGACTTTCCGTCACGGGCGGCCCGGGGCCGGGGCGCGAATGATGTGCCGCCGCGAGATCGGGGGCAACTTGTGTTTTGAATGCAGTGCACCAACCATGCCATCTTGATGCCGGGGAACGGATTTCGCACCCCCTCCTGGGCATGGGCAATTCAGAGTGAGATCAGCGGGCATGCATCGTGAACCGGCGATGCGCGAGTGTCCGCTTCACGAGCGCGGGATAGGACTCTTTGACAGACATGCGCGCGTGGTGAGACGTACCGCGCTTCTCAGCTGCGGCATCCGTGCCGTGTGCTGTGTCAGTAGCGGGGGCGGACGGAGGGGCTTGCCCTCGCGGACCTGACCGTCGCACGGTGCAGGCATGTGCAACCTCTACAGCCTCAACAAAGGTCAGGACGCGATCCGGAAAGCCTTCGGCGTTCAGCGCGACGAGGCCGGCAACCTGCCGCCGCTGCCGGGCATCTTTCCGAACACGATGGCACCGGTCGTGCGGATGCGGGAAGGAGAACGCACGCTGGCGATGATGCGCTGGGGCATGCCGTCGCCGGAGTTCGCACTGAAGGGCAAGAAGGTCGATGCAGGCGTCACCAATGTCCGCAACACCCGGTCGCCGCACTGGCGGCGGTGGTTGAAACCTCATCATCGCTGCCTCGTGCCCCTGACCTCCTTCAGCGAGTTCAACGTGAAAGCCGGCGGTGACATCTGGTTCGCGCTTGGGGAAGACCGCCCGCTGGCGTGTTTCGCGGGCATCCTGCTCGACGGGTGGAAATCCGTCCGCAAGGTCAAGGACGGCGAAACCGTGGACGACCTGTATGCCTTCCTGACGACGGAGCCGAACGCCGAGGTCGGCGAGATCCATCCGAAGGCGATGCCGGCGATCCTCACAACTGCCGACGAACACGAGACGTGGTTGTCGGCGGAATGGCCGGAAGCCGCCAAACTGCAACGGCCTTTGCGCGACGGCGCTCTCAAGGTCGTTGCGCGAGGCGCGAAGCGGGACGGAGCTTGAAGGCGCGGTCCCTACTGGAACCGCATTATCACAGTACCATCGCGAGGATCGAAGACCTCGACCCGCGGCCCGCGCGCATTGACAGGTGCCACTACATCGGTGACGTGCGAAGGCGGCACGCCGAAGTCGGCGCCTGGCGCGACGGGAGGGGCAAGTCCCTCACGCAGTAGCCAACCTTGGACAACATCACCGCCGAACTGCAAACGATGCAGGTGGTGTTATTGCAAATCGTGGCACGTTGACCTGATCAGATGACTGCCGACAAGTCTCTTAGTCCACGACTGAGCCGGGGGGAACGGCAGACCTCAATCAAAGGTCTGACGATCGCGGGTATGATGCGGTGCCGCACGATCAAGAGACCACCATGCTCAAGACCATCGGCCTTGCTTCGATCTTCGTCGTCGGGTCAGCTCTCGGTCTAGCCGGAACCGCGTCTGCCGTGCGTCTGACGTCAGCGCTTACTGTGGGAGGATCTGCCGCTTCAAACGTTGAAGCTGTCCGCATGCATCACCGTATGCACCGTATGAAGCACATGCGCCGCGGCAATCCCTCCGCCCGTGGGTGGAAGAAGAACTTCTGATTCCCTCGATCGTATCGCGCAGGTCGTTTTTGATCCAGCAGCAGCCCTTGCGTACCAGTTAGGTCCGCGAGGGCAAGCTCCTGCGCCCGTCGCCACCCTCGACGCCGATCGCGGCGCGGCAAGTCTGACCGAACTGGTTGGGCTCGCGCGATCCGACTGGCTTCTGGTAGCGGTACGCCTGCGTCAGCCGCGGGTACACGTCGGAAAGGCCGGCATGATCGCCGAACCGCTGTCGGGACCGCGCTAGGTTGTAGGTTCCGCGCCGCTTGCACGGCGGGCACTCTACGACGAGGCGGCGCCCGCGCAAGTCGCACAGGCGCTCCATCAGACCGCCACCGCGATCGGCAGCTCGCTGACCTGCGTCGTGCAGCGCGGCGTCCGCATCTCGAACTTCGTGCTCCACGTCCGCTTCTCCACGAGGCCGGCGCGGGCTGGAATGACGCTGCCGCGGCCGAAGCGGCCGAAGCGGCCGAAGCGGGCGTTGCAGGCGTCGACCGCTGCCATCAGCAGGCCGGAGCGCTCGCGGTCGAGCTGGCCGATCAGAGCGCGCGGGCTGGCGTCGAGCAGCATCAGGTCGGTGGTGACGATCCCGGGCTTGCCGAGCCGCCACGGTCGGGCGCCGGACTCCCGCCTGGCGCGATCCTCGATCGGAATCGAGAACGAGCGGGTCACCGCGCAGCCCTTACGCTGGGCCGGGAGCGCGCCGAGCGGCAGGCAGGACAGGCCACGCAGCTCGTGGATGTTGGGCTCGCCCACCACCGTCAGCGCCTCGCGCACTGGACGCGGGTCGAGGTCGGCGAAACCTGCCATGCTTTCGACACCCATGGCTCGAACTTGGCGAGCGACGCCTGGCCGATACCGTGGACCTCGCCGGCCGGTCGGCCATGTTTCTTGTTGTTTCCAAGGAGATCGGCGTTGATATGTGCTGGGCTCAGCACACCGTTCGAAGCCGCAGCGATGCTTGACCGCCCCCGCCGAGATTTTGCCGCCGCCATCGCGCCGGCACCGCCCGCCGTGCCGATGCAGGCGGGGCCCGCGGTCACCGGGATCGCGCGTCCGGGTGGGGAGATCGCGAACCTGCAAATTTTGCGGGCGTTCGCGGCTTGCCTCGTCCTCGTGCACCACGTCGCGGTGTACGGGCAGGCCCTGCGCAGGGCCGGGCGGCCGTTCGCGGCCCTGGACCACCTGATGGGCGTCTGGGGCGTGGCGATCTTCTTCGCCCTGTCCGGGTTCCTGATGGCCCGGCTCGTCACCCGCGACGCGCCGCTCGTGTTCCTGGCGCATCGGGTCGGGCGCATCTTCCCGACCTATCTCGCGGTCGTGTCCCTGTTCGCCGGCGTCTTCGCGGCTTTTGGCCTACCCTTCGGCGGCGTGTCGGTGCTGGCCCTGTCGCTTGCGCCGGGCGGCGTGCGCGGCTCGCCGCTCAACGTGGAGTGGACGCTCGCCCTGGAACTGTCCTTCTACGTCGGATTGTTCCTGCTCGCCGCGGCGGGGTGGGCGCGCCGCCTCGTTCCCGTCGCCGCCTGCTGGCTGGTCCTTCTGGCCGTCGCCTTCCCGCTGCTGCCCCCCGACAGCCGCAGCCTGATGCCGCCGCCGCTCTACCTCGTGCCGGTCACGGCGGCCTGCGCGCCCTTCGCGGGGGGCCTGCTGCTGCCGCGCCTGATCGCGGCGGGGTGGGTGCGTCCGGCGACCGCGCTGCTGGCCCTGCCCTTGGTGGTGCTTTGCGCCTTCGTCGACACCGCCGCCGCGCGCTGGATCGGCGGCGTCGCCGCAATCCTGATCGTGGGCGCCGCCGTCACCGCGCCCGCCCTCCCCCGGGATCGCCCGGCGGCGCGGGCGGTGATCGCGCTGGGGGATTGGAGCTACGTGCTTTACCTCGCGCATCCGCCGGTGCTGATGCTGGCGAGCTGGGCCTGCCCAACGGACTGGCCGGGCGCGGCTTACGCCGGCATCGCCGTCGCGGGCGCCCTGCTGGTCGCCGCCCTACTCGGCCCCCTCGACGTCGCGGTCTACCGGCGCCTCCGCCGGCGGATCGATGCCCTGACGCCGGCCGCGCTGAAGCGGGCGGTGGCCACCTTCCTCGTCGTCTTCCTCGGCTGCGCCCTCTGGGGCAGCGTGGAGACGGCGCGCGACGCCCTCGCCGAGAGCCGCGCGCGCACCGCGATCGGCGTTCTACCCGCCGGCGCCTGGACCGCGCCGAGGCAGGCCGAGCTGGCGATCACCGAGCGCGGTCTCGCCTTACCCTCCGCCCTGCGCGGGGCCGTCGAGTCGGTCGAGCGCCTGTCGCAGACGGAGTTCCTGATCACGGCTTACGCCTTCGATCCGGGCCGCCCGAGCCGCGGCCTGCAACTGGCCCTGTTCTGCGGAGGACGCCTCGTCGCCCTGGACAAGCCGCGGCGCCTCCGCCGGGACCTTGCCGCGCAGCCGGGCTTCGAGGGGATGGGCACGCGGCGCATCGGGTTCCGCACCCGCATTCCCGCCAAGGCCTGCGGCCCGGAGACGATCGTCGCCGCCCTCGTCGACGAGGGCGGCCTGATGGCGGTGCTGCCGGTCCCGCAACCCGCGCGATGACGCGAGAGTGAGCCGCCGCGGGCGGCAGCGGCGGATCCGCTCGCCCCGCCGCCCTCCCGCTTGCCAAGGCTTGGCAAGGGCGCTCGCTGGTTCGTTGATTGCATTGGCATCGCCCCGCACGGCGTCGGCAGGTGGAGCGCAGGATGCGCCGCCGGACCCGGCGAACCCAACCCAGGAGCGCGCATGCCGACGCATCACGAGATTCCGGCCGTCCCCGACACGATGGTGCTCGGATACTTCGACGCCGCGCTGCCGCCGGTGCTGGAGATCGAGTCGGGCGACACGGTCACGCTGCATTCCTTTCCCGCAGGTGCGCGGGCGACGCTGCATCCCGACCCCGCGCGGGTCTCGGCCGAGCACTTGGCGGTGCTCGATCAATGCGTCCCCGGCCCCGGCCCGCACTTCGTCACCGGCCCGGTCCACGTCCGCGGCGCCGAGCCCGGCGACGTGCTGCAGGTGGAGATCCTTGACCTGGCGTTCCGTCAGGATTGGGGCTCCGTCTCGATCCTGCCGCTGCTGGGGACGCTGCCCGACGAGTTCACCGAGTACGAGACCATCCACCCGGACATCGACGTGGCGCGCGGCGTCTGCGTGCTGCCGTGGGGCACCGAGCTGCCGCTCGATCCGTTCTTCGGCATCCTCGGCACGGCGCCGCCCGCCGCCTGGGGACGCGTCGGCACGGCGGTGCCGCGCGGCTTCGGCGGCAACATGGACAACAAGGAGCTGAAGGTCGGCGCGACCCTCTACCTGCCGGTCTACAACGCCGGCGCCGGGTTCTACGCCGGGGACGGCCACGGCGTGCAGGGCGACGGCGAGGTCTGCATCACGGCGCTGGAGACCGGGCTCACCGGCACCTTCCGCCTTACCGTGCGCAAGGACCTCGGCTACGAATGGCCGTTCGCCGAGACGCCCACCGACCTGATGTCGATCGGCCTGCACGAAAGCCTCGACGAGGCGATGCGGCAGGCGGTGCGCGAGATGGTGCGCCACGTCTGCGCCCGCACCGGGCTCACCCGCAACCAAGCCTACATGCTGTGCTCGCTCACCGGAAACCTGCGCATCACGCAGACGGTCGACGGCAACAAGGGCGTGCACATGCTGATGCCCAAGACCGCGCTGTGAGTGCGGTCGGCTTCATGGTGGCGAAGACCGCGCTGTCAGCGAGGTCGAATTCGCGCGTGGGCCGAGAGCGGGGCGTGCTCAATGTCCGGCAGCGAGACCGCCCCCGAGGCGCAGGCGCATCAGGTCGAGGAAGGCTTCCAGCACGTTGGCGTAGTCGTCGGTCCACAGCCGGCGAGTCAGGTCGGGCGCGACCCGCGTCCAGCCGAGCCGCTCGGCCTCGCGCGTGATCGCCGGATCGCGGGTCGCGATCACCACCATCGCGCGCATGCGGTAGCGGCGCTCGATCGGCTCGTCGATCGCGTCGATGCGCTGAAGCAGCGTCAGGCCCTGCTCCGCCGCGGCTCGGGCCAGCGCCGGCCGCAGGTCGAAATGCTGGTTCGAGACGTGGAGCGCCAGCACGCCCTGCGCGTCGAGGCGGTCGCGGTAGAGGGCCAGCGCTTCGCCCGTCAGCAGGTGCATCGGGATCGCGTCGGAGGAGAACGCGTCGACGATGAGGACGCGCGTCGGCTCCGTTGCGCGGGCGAGCGTCAGGCGGGCGTCGCCCTGAACGATGCGGGCCGTGGGCGCGCAGGCTGAGAGGAAGCGGAACCGGGTCGGGTCACTGGCGATCCGGACGACCTCCGGGTCGATCTCGTAGAAGGTCCAGGCTTCGCCCGGGCGTGCCTGGCAGGCGAGGCTGCCCGCGCCGAGCCCGACCACCGACACGCGCGGCAGCGGCCCGTAGGCGTTGCGGGCGACTTCGAGCACGTCTGCGATCGCATGGCCGGTAGCGTAGTAGGTCGTCGGCTCCGGGCGCCCGAGGGCCGGGCGCCCGTCGTCCTCGCGGATGCGCATTGCCCCGTGCAGGGTCGTCCCGTGCGCGAGGAGGCGGAAGCGCCCCTGCGGGTCGGTCTCGATGCGGTGGACGCCGAAGAAGCTCCGCCGGTTCTCCACGTCCTGTGCCGACAGGAGCGGCATCGCCAGCACCAGCGCACAGAACAGGGCGGCACGGCCGAACGCCGCCCGCGGCGCGCGCCAGCTCAGCAGCAGGATCGTCATCATGATCGCGGCGGCCACGGAAGGCGCCGCCTCGGGCGCGAACCGCGCGAGGAGGGCGAGGCCGGCCGCGCCGGCCAGCGACACGGAAAGCCGCCGCAGGGCCGCCCCGGCGGCGAACCGCGGGGCGACCAGGGCGCCGGGCCGGCAGGCGAGCGCCGCCACCAGCAGGATCGGATATTCGGCCACCGTCGAGAACACTCTCGGCGCGATCAGCGCGGCGAACAGGCCTCCGAGCATGCCGCCGAGCGAGGTGCAGAGATAGAACTCGGTCAGCCGGCTCGGGGCCGGCCGCAGGTGGTAGACCGCCCGGTGGGCGACGAGGCCCGCGACGAAGCAGAGGCCGAGGCTGAGCGGCAGGTCGGCGGCGAAGGGCAGACGCCCGATCATGGCTGCGCCAAGGACGACGGCGGTCCCCGCCACCTGCACCGCCGCGAGGGGACGCTCGGGCCAGGTCGCGAGCGGGCGGAAGGTGATGACGAAGGTGAGGAGGTAGAGCGCCAGCGGCAGCACCCACATCAGCGGGATCGCGGCGACGTCGGTGGTGACGTGGGCGGTGACGGCGACGAGCAGGCCGGACGGCACGGCCGAAAGGCCGACCCAGGCGAGGCGGCGCGCCAGGCTCGGGGCGGTGCCAGCCACCTCGGGCGTCACTGCGACCGGGCCGCGACTGTGCGCGCCACCGAGGACGGTGAGCGCGCAGGCCGCGACCGCGCCGGCGGCTAGCGCGTAGCCGGCCGACCACAGCCGGGTCTGCTCGGCGAGCCCGAAGACCGGCTCGATCGCCAGCGGGTAGGCGATCAGCGCTGCGAACGAGCCGAGGTTGGAGGCGCGGTAGAGGAAGTACGGGTCCTGCGCCCGGGCGTTGCCCGAGCGGGCGTACCAGGCCTGCAGCAACGGCGCGCTCGCCGACAGGGCGAAGAACGGCGCGCCGACCGACGCGAGGAACAGGCCGACGAGCCAAAGCGCCTCGTCGCCGCCCTGCGCCGCGCCGGCCTCGGTCGCGACCGCGATCGGCAGGAACGTCGAGCCGGCGAGCAGCACGACGCCGTGCACGACGACCGAGGTGCGCAAGGACAGCCAGCGCGTCATCGCGTGGGCGTAGGCATAGCCGGCCAGCAGCAGACCCTGGAACACCACGGTCGCCACGGACCACACCGCCGGCGTGCCGCCGAGCACCGGCAGGACACGCTTGGTGAAGATCGGCTGCAGGGCGAACAGCAGGAAGGCGGCGAGCAGCAGGGTGCCGGCGAAGACCAGCGTCTGGGCGAGGTCGCGGCCGACCGGCGCGGCGGCCCGCGGCGCGTCGACGCCGATCGGATCGGCCCTGCCGGCTGTCATCGTTCGCGTTCCCTGGCCCGAGTTCGGTAAGGCGCAGAGCTTAGCGAAAGGTGCTTAACCGTCCCTCAAGCCACATGTTTCAGGCGGTCGGCATGGCGTCGGCACCGCCTGAGGGGCCTGCGTGTGCAGTAAATCCGGGCTGGTCGAACGCAGCCGGGATCACTCCCACTCGATCGTGCCGGGGGGCTTCGAGGTGATGTCGTAGGTGACGCGGTTGATGCCCTTCACCTCGTTGATGATCCGGGTCGCGACCCGGCCGAGGAAGGCCATGTCGAACGGGTAGAAGTCGGCGGTCATGCCGTCGACGGAGGTGACAGCGCGCAGCGCGCAGACGTGGTCGTAGGTGCGCCCGTCGCCCATCACGCCGACGGTCTTCACCGGCAGGATCACCGCGAAGGCCTGCCAGATCGTGTCGTAGAGGCCGGCCTTGCGGATCTCGTCGAGGTAGATCGCGTCGGCCTTGCGCAGGGCCTCCAGCTTTTCCGGGGTGATCGTGCCGGGGCAGCGGATCGCGAGGCCCGGTCCGGGGAACGGGTGGCGGCCGACGAAGGCGTCGGGCAGGCCGAGCTCGCGCCCGAGCACCCGCACCTCGTCCTTGAACAGCTCGCGCAGGGGCTCGACGAGCTTCATGTTCATGCGCGCGGGCAGGCCGCCGACGTTGTGGTGGCTCTTGATCGTCACGGACGGACCGCCCGAGAACGACACGCTCTCGATCACGTCCGGATAGAGCGTGCCCTGAGCCAGGAACGCCGCGCCGCCGATCTTCTTCGATTCCGCGTCGAACACGTCGATGAACAGCCGGCCGATGGTCTTGCGCTTCTCCTCGGGGTCGCTGACGCCGGTCAGCGCGTCGAGGAACAGGTCCTGCGCCTCCACGTGGACGAGGGGGATGTTGTAGTGGTCGCGGAACAGCCGCACGACCTCTTCGGCCTCGCCCATGCGCAGCAGGCCGTGATCGACGAAGACGCAGGTGAGCTGGTCGCCGATGGCCTCGTGCAGCAGTACCGCCGCCACCGAGGAATCGACGCCGCCCGAGAGGCCGCAGATCACCTTCTCGGAGCCCACCTGCTCGCGGATCTTGGCGATCGCCTCGGCGCGGTAGGCGCCCATGGTCCAGTCGCCCGAGCAGCCGGCGATGTCGCGCACGAAGTTGCGGATCAGCAGGGCGCCGTGCGGGGTGTGCGCCACCTCGGGGTGGAACTGGACCGCGTAGTAGTTGCGCGCCTCGTCGGCGACCGCGGCGAACGGCGCGTTCTTCGAGATCGCCACGGTGGTGAAGCCGTCGGGCAACTTGGTGACCCGGTCGCCGTGGCTCATCCAGACCGGGTAATGCTCGCCGACGTGCCAGACGCCCTTGAACAGCGGGCAATCGGACAGGATCTCGATCTCGGCCCGGCCGAACTCGGCGTGGTGGCCGCCCTCGACCTCGCCGCCGAGCTGGGCCGCCATGGTCTGCTGGCCGTAGCAGATCCCGAAGACCGGAACGCCCGAATCGAACACCACCTGGGGCGTGCGCGGCGAGGCGTCGCTCGTCACCGATTCGGGGCCGCCCGAGAGGATCACGCCCTTCGGCCGCGTCTCGGCGAAGGCCTCGGCCGCCTTCGTGAATGGCACGATCTCGCAATAGACCCCCTCCTCCCGGACGCGCCGGGCGATGAGCTGGGTCACCTGCGAGCCGAAGTCGACGATCAGGATCTTGTCGTGGTCGGTGTTCATGCCCCTCGCGTTAGACGAGGCGATTGCGCCGTGCAACGCGGGCGCCGCATGCGGGCCGCGCCAGCCTGTTCACGGCGCGCATGGGCGCCGGACCCGATGCGGCACGGCGTATCCCGAACCATGGCGGCGCGCCCACATCCGGTTTCCGACCGACGACTTCGCCTGCGCGACGTTTTCCGGACGCCTGGAGCGCCAGCGGACGGTGATCCGGGATCCAGCATCATCAAGGGCCGCGTCAGCGGCTCGATCCGAACGGCGCAAGGTTTCGTTGCTTCGCGACGTCTTCTGCTGAGTTCCGGATCGGGTTCCACTGACGCTTCACCCGTCCGGGAAAACGGGCACGGTGCTCACCGAGCCAATCGACCCGAAATCGTATCAGGCGGCGAGGAACCCGCGGACGTGGAGCCAGGCGAGGAACAGGCCGGGCCACGCCGCCACCGGCGTTCCGGGCGGCCCGAGGCCGAAACCGTGGCCGCCGCGCTCGAACAGGTGCATCTCGGCCGGGATCTTCGCCTTGCGCAGCGCGGCGAACATCAGGAGCACGTGGTCGCAGACCGCGATCGGGTCGTCCATCGCTTGCGCCATGAACATCGGCGGCGTGTCGGCGCGGACCTGCACATCGACCGAGTAGGTCCGCATCTCGACCTCGGTGACCTCGTCGCCGACGAGCACGCGCCGGGTCGAGGTGCCGTCGAAAGGCGCCTTCATCGTGATGACGGGATAGAGCAACCCGGCGAGCGCCGGCCGGTACGGCAGGGCGTCGTGCGCATCCACCGGCGGATAGAGGTTCTGGTTGCCGACCGCGGTCTCGCCCATCAGGTGGCCGCCGGCCGAGAAGCCCAGCACGCCGACGCGGGCCGGATCGATGCCGAGCTCCGTCGATTGCGCGCGGACCAGGCGCACGGCGCGCTGCGCGTCCTGCCGCGGGGCGTCGGGGCCGTTGTCCCAGCCCTCGCCGGGCAGCCGGTAGATCAGCAGGAAGACCGTCACGCCGACGGCCGTCAGCATCTGGCCCACCGGCACGCCTTCGTTGCCGATGTCGATGAACCGGTAGCCGCCGCCGGCCGCCACGATCATCGCCGACCCGTTCGGCTTGTCGGGGCGGATCACCAGAAGGCACGGGCGCTCGACCTTGGTGATGACGCCGCGCGCCGTCTCGTCGAAGCGGTAGCCGTTCGGATCGGGACCCTCGCCGCCGCCCGGCGGGTCGCCCGGCCAGAGGTCGATGACCTGAAGCTGCGCGCCCGGCGCCGTCCGCGGCAGGGCGGGGACCAGCTCGCCCGGCGGTTTGACCGCCCCCTGTGCCCGCGCCGCGCCCTGCCCGGCCATCGCGGCCGCGGTCGCCGCCAGGAGCGTTCTCCGATCCAGGCCCATCGGTCTCCTGCGGTGTCTTCGAGGCGGCGTCTTGAGAGGCAGCGTCTTCGGGATCGCTCGGACAACGCCGGCTGGACGGAGCGGTTGCGGCCCTCAGCCGGCCCGGGTCAGGGTGGCGACGTAGAACCCGTCCGTGCCGGTGCGCGCCGGGCTCATCTGCAGCCCGTGCGCAGTGAAGCGAAGCGCCTCGGCGAGGCCGGGAGCGTGCGCGTCCGCCACCTCGCGCGCAGGCACCACCGCGAACGCGCCGCCGCCGCGTGCGAGGAAGCCCGCCACGGCGTCGTCGTTCTCCGCCGGCAGCAGCGAGCAGGTGACGTAGGTGATGCGGCCGCCGGGGCGCACGAGGCTCCCGGCGCGGTCGAGCACCGTCGCCTGCTCGGCGACCCGGGCGGCGAGGCTGCCGGGCCGCAGGCGCCACTTCGCGTCGGGGTTTCGGCGCCACGTGCCGGTGCCGGTGCAGGGGGCGTCCACCAGCACGCGGTCGACGTGCCCGTCGAGGTCGCCGAGCACGTCCGTGCGCATCCGGCCGCCGCGGGGCGTGCGCACTTCGGCGTTCGCGCCGGACCGGCGCAGGCGCTCGTGGATCGGCGCGAGGCGGCGCGGGTCGTCGTCGGTGGCGACGAGGCGGCCGCCGTTGCCGGTGAGCGCGGCCAGCGCCAGGGTCTTGCCGCCGCCGCCTGCGCAGAGGTCCACCACCGTCTCGCCCTTGCGGGCGCCGGACATCATCGCGGCGAGCTGCGAGCCCTCGTCCTGGATCTCGTACCAGCCGTCCAAGAACTCCGGCTCGACATGCAGGGCCGGCCCGCGCCCGTCTGCGCCGATCGGCACGCGCAGGCCCATGGGCGCATGCGGCGTCGGCGCGGCGCCGTGGTGGGCGAGGCCCGGCATCGCCGCCTCGCGGTCGCCCTTCAGGGCGTTGACGCGGATGTCGAGGGGCGCGCGCCGGGCGAGCGCCTTCAGCTCGGGCAGGAGTTCGTCGCCGAGGATCGCCTCGAGCTGCGGCAGCACCCATTCCGGCACGTCGCCCGCGACGTGCGGCGGCGCGTCGGCGAGGTTGCCCTCCGACAGGCGCCGGCCCTCGTTCTCGGCGAGTTTTTCCGGCGCGAAGCCCTCGCCGTTAAACAGCGCCGCGATCGAGGGTGCGGCGAGGCCCTGCTGCAGGCGGAGCGATCCGAGCAGCACCGCGCGCGGGCTGTCGTCGCCCATGATCCAGGCGGCCGAGGACCGCCGCCGCAGGGCGTCGTAGACGAGGCTGGCGATGCCGCCGCGGTCGCCCGATCCGGCGAAGCGGTGGTTGAGGCCCCAATCCTTAAGGGCGTCGGCGGCCGGCCGTCGGCGGCCGGCGATGTCGGCGAGCACCTCGATGGCGGCGGCGCAGCGGGCGGCTGGAGTCAGGACGGTCTCCTCTTGCGGATCAGCAGGTGTCGCGAGCGCGATAGACCCGGCGCCCACCGCCTGTCGAAGGAAATCGGCGACGCCACGATACGGCCACGCTTAGCCCGCGCGGCGGACACGATACGGCCGAGCTTCCGGCGCGATCAGCGTCCAGACCCGCAGGCTGCGACGCGTCCCTGCGTCGCGAAGGCCGGATGAACCCATGTCGCCCGTGATCCACCTCACCCTCGCCGGCATCCTGATGCTGGCGGTCGCCGCCTGCTCCACCGCGCCGGCCGCACCCGACCTCACGCCGCCGCCGCGCCGCCCGCTCGATGCGAAGACGCAGCTCGAATACGGCAACCCGCCCCCGCCGCCCGGCCCGCGCTACTGATCGGTCCCGTCCCTCGGCTCATCGGGGCCGAGGTCTCAGGCGACCGTTTCGCGGGCGCGGCGATGTTCGTAGGTCTTCAAGCCGGTGAACACGCGCTCGAGGTGCGGAAGCTTGCGCTCCGTCGCGCGCCCGCGGGCGATCAGGTCGCCGACGACGTGGTCGGCCTCGATCCGGCCCCCGCCCTCGATGTCGCGGAGCATCGAGGCGGTCAGCGGCGATCCGTCCGCGGTCAGCATGACGCGGGCCTGGGTCGCCACCTTCTCGCGCGGCGCGAACCCGTTCGCGTCGGCGATGGCGAGGCATTCGTCGTGCAGGCCGGCGATGAAGTCCCGGCCGCCCTCGGCCGCGACGACGTCGCCGATCGCGCCCCGCATCAGCGTGGTCGCGCCGGCGAGCGTGGCGAGGAACACCCACTTCTCCCACATCTCCAGCACGATCCTGTCCGACAGGCGCGGCTGGAACGTCGCGCCCTGCATCATCGCCTCGATCGCGGCGCAGCGCTCGGAGCGGGTGCCGTCGCGCTCGCCGTAGGTCAGGGTGCAGAAGTCGCTCATGTGGCGGATCTCGCCGTCCGGCCCCAGCGTCGCCGCGATGGCGCAGGAACCGCCGAGAACGCGGTGTGCGCCGAAGCGCGCGTCGAGCGCGTCGAGATGGGCCAGCCCGTTGAGGACCGGCAAGATGGCGGTGCCCTCCCCCACCGCGGGGGCGATGTCGTCGAGGGCGCTGTCGAGGTCGTAGGCCTTGCACGAGAGCAGCACGAGATCGAAGCCGCCGGCCTCGGCCAGCGCGTCCGCCGTCACCGTCCGCGGCGCGCCGAGGTGCAGGTCGCCGAGCTTGCTCGTCACGACGAGCCCGTTCGCGGCGAGCTTCTTCGCCCGCGCCGGCCGGACCAGGAACGTCACGTCGCGCCCGGCCTCGGCGAGCCGCGCCCCGTAATAGCCACCGGTCGCCCCGGCCCCGACCACCAGCACCCGCATCACGTCTTCTCCCGAGCAGCGTTCACCTGACGATCCCATGCGTGCGCCGAACGCGCGGCGCAACGGCCGTCTCGGATCACACACCGTCGATCCGCGCGTTCAGCCCTCATGGACCCCGAGGTTCAGCCGACCAATCCGTGAGGCCGACGACCCGGGGCGGCCCACGGTGTGCCCGACATCGTGCGGACGAGATGCAGATCGGCCGTGACGACGCGCGTGTTCCAGCCGGCCGCCGCCGCGACGTAGAGTGCGTCGTAGAACGAGGTCCCTGCATCGACCGCCACCGCGATCGCTTCGGCATGGAGCACGCCGAGCGGGATTGCGGACGCCGTGCGGGACAGCCCTGCGAGCGCCGCGGCCGTCTCGTCCCGAGGCAGCGCCCCGGCACGCACATGGCGCGTGAGGACATGCCCGATCTCGGCGGCCGCATGGGTCGGTGTGACGAGCAAGTCCGGTCCGGACAGAAGGCGACGGGCGCCGTCCGACCCTTCCTCCCGGATGTACCATTTCACGATGACGCTCGCGTCAACGACGAGGATCACGTTCCGTCACGCAACCGCCGGATCATCAGCGTGCTGTCTTCGAGCCGATCGCCGTCGGCGGGGTCCCGGGAGGCGGCTCGGATGCGATCGGCGTGTGCGAGGCGCTCTGCCGGCGTCCACATCAGGCCGCGGAAGAGGGCGTCCTTGGCGATCTCCTCGGGCGCGCGCCCATCTTCGGCCGCTCGCTCGAGCAATTGCGCCATCAGCATCTGATCGACAATCGTCAGATTCAGGTCGCCCACGATCCCAACTTCGCGCCTCGCTGCCGGTGAGATCGCACAAGGGTCGGCGAGAAGAACAAGGGACGGCCGGTTTCAGCCAAGCCTTAGGTCCGCGAGGGGTAGTTCGGGCTCTCGCGCGTGATCGTCACGTCGTGGACGTGGCTTTCGCGCAGACCCGCATTGGTGATGCGGATGAACTGCGCCCGCTCCTGGAAGTCCGGCACGGTCGGGGCGCCGACATAGCCCATCGCGGCGCGCAGGCCGCCGGCGAGCTGGTGCAAGACCGCCGCCACCGGGCCCTTGTAAGGCACCTGCCCCTCGATACCCTCGGGCACGAGCTTGTGGGTGTCGTTGACCTCGGCCTGGAAATAGCGGTCGGCTGAGCCGCGGGCCATCGCGCCGACCGAGCCCATGCCGCGATAGCTCTTGTAGGAGCGACCCTGGTACAGGAACACCTCGCCGGGTGCCTCGTCCGTGCCGGCCAGCAGCGAGCCGAGCATCGCCACCGAGGCGCCGGCGGCGATCGCCTTGGCGAGGTCGCCGGAATACTTGATGCCGCCGTCGGCGATCACCGGGATGCCGGCGTCGTGGGCGGCCTCGACCGCCTCCATGATCGCGGTGAGCTGCGGGACGCCGACGCCGGCGACGATGCGGGTGGTGCAGATCGAGCCCGGCCCGATGCCGACCTTCACCGCGTCCGCGCCTGCGTCGATCAGCGCCTGCGTGCCCTCGCGGGTCGCGACGTTGCCGGCGATGACCTGCACGGCGTTCGAGAGCTGCTTCACCCGGCGCACGCTGTCGAGCACCTTGATCGAGTGGCCGTGCGCGGTGTCGACGACGATCACGTCGCAGCCGGCGTCGATCAGGCGCTCGGCCCGCTCGAAGCCCTGGTCGCCGGTGGTGGTGGCCGCCGCCACCCGGAGGCGGCCCTGCTCGTCCTTCACCGCCTTCGGGTAGGTGACCTGCTTCTCGATGTCCTTGACCGTGATCAGGCCGATGCAGCGGAAGTGGTCGTCGACGACGAGCAGCTTCTCGATCCGGAACTGGTGGAGGAGGTGCTTGGCCTCGTCCTGCGTCACGCCCTCGCGCACGGTGATCAGCCGGTCGCGGGTCATTAGCTCGGAGACGGGCTGGGCCGGGTGCGTCGCGAAGCGCACGTCGCGGTTGGTGAGGATGCCCACGAGCTTGCCGCGCGAGCCGTTGGGGCCGCGCTCGACCACCGGAATGCCGGAGATGCGGTTGACCTTCATCACCTCGAAGGCGTCGGCCAGGGTCTCGTCGGGATGGATGGTGATCGGGTTCAGCACCATGCCCGACTCGTACTTCTTGACCAGCCGCACCTGCTCGGCCTGCTCGGCCGGCTCGAGGTTGCGGTGGATCACGCCGAGGCCGCCGTTCTGGGCCATGGCGATGGCCATCGGCGCCTCGGTGACGGTGTCCATGGCCGAGGCTACGATCGGCAGGTTGAGGCTGATGGTGCGCGTCAGCTGCGTCGCGACGTTGACCTCGGTCGGCATCACCGAGGAGGCGGCCGGGCGCAGGAGGACGTCGTCGAAGGTCAGGCCCTCGATGATCGAAGCGGAGCTGATACGGGCCATGAGCCAACGGTCCTGGAGGGCTGCCGGGGCGACCGAAGGTCGAACGCGGCATGGAGCGGGTTGGCACGGGCCAGTATCATGCGGTGCGGTGCCCGCAAAGGCGGCAACCCCGCGCGGTGCGGGATAAACGCCGCGTGGGCCGGTTGCGTCCGCCGCATGGCGTCCGGGACGCCCCCGCCCGTCAGCGGGTGCGCGGCCCCTTGTCGGAATAGTCCGGCGGCAGGCCGATGTAGTCGGTGAGGATGCCGTCGACGCCGGGCGCCCGGCCGAACGCCTCGCAATCCGGGTCCAGCGGAGCCTCGCCCAGGGTGGTCACGCGGACGCGGTTCCAGGTCGGCAGGGTGAGCGGCGCCTTGAACGGGTCCTCGCCGGTGGCGAGGTAGAAGCCGAAATCCTGGCCGAAGTCGCCGGCGAGGTCGTAGGCGTCGCTGATCCGCGAGTAGCGCGGCTGGCTCGTGAACGAGTTCGCCGCCCCGCCCCACACCATCGCCGCCCGCTGCTCGTGGCGGCGGTCGAGCGCCTCGGCCTCGACCGTGAGGCTCCCGAGGCCGATCGGCACGCGCGGGATCGGGATGCGCCCGAGCCCCTCGGCGAAGCCGATGCCGATTTGCCCCGCCACGGTGACGGCGGCGGAGGTGCCGATGGTGGCGCCCGCGCCGAGCAGGTCGGTCGGGTCGACGCGGGTCACCTGCGCGCGCACCGTCAAGTCGGCGTTGCGGCTCGACACCACGTCGTAGCGCAGCGACAGCTCGTAGCAGAGCGCGCGGTCGGCGTTGTTCGCCACGAGCCGGCGCTCGGCCTCGCCGATGCCGACGGCGCCCGCAACGTTGGCGGGAAACTGCGTCGGGATGATCCGGACGGTCTTGGTCCGGGCGAGCGCCCCGGCGTCGGCGTAGAGGCGCGCCGTGGTCGAGGCCTCGGTGCTGGCCCGGAGGCGGTCATATCGGGAGAGCGAGCCGACGTCGTTGAGGAGGACGGTGCCGCAGGCGCCGAGCGCACACATCACCGCAGACGCGGCGGCGAGCCTTGTCACCGATCGGGGCAGGGTCGATGGACGAAGCATCCTGGCACTTTCGCGGGTCTCGCCGCGGCGTCCCGGGCGCCGCCGACGAACGTCGGGGCACCGCGCGGAAGCTCGGCATCGTTACCGTAAAGCTTAAGGCCGATCCCCCCGTCTCGGAAGGGTCGAGGCCGCGTTCAGCCATGTTCAGAAACAAAGCGTGGCCGATCCGCCACGGATCGACCGGGCGCACATCCCGTGTCAAGCGCTGCAGCGCACGCCCCGCCGACGCCACGAGGCAGGGCGCCCCGAACCTTCCTCCGGCCCGATGCGCGCATCCCAGATCGTCCCCCTCGTCGTCGCCACCGCCTTGTTCATGGAGAACACCGACTCCACGGTGATCGCCACGGCGCTTCCCACCATCGCGCAGAGCCTCGGCGAGGATCCGATCGCCTTGAAGCTCGCGCTCACCGCCTATCTGGTGAGTTTGGCGATCTTCATCCCGATCAGCGGCTGGATGGCCGACCGCTACGGCTCGCGCACCGTGTTCCGCGCGGCGATCGCGGTGTTCATGGCAGGCTCGGTCGCCTGCGCGGTCTCCAACGGGCTCGCCGGCTTCGTCGCCGCCCGGTTCCTGCAGGGTCTGGGCGGCGCGATGATGGTGCCGGTCGGCCGCCTCGTGATCCTGCGCAGCGTGCCGAAGGCCGAGCTGGTCTCGGCGCTCGCCTACCTGACGATTCCGGCCCTGATCGGCCCGATCATGGGTCCGCCGCTCGGCGGCCTGATCACCACCTATCTCGACTGGCGCTGGATCTTCTTCATCAACATCCCGATCGGAATCGTCGGGATCGTGCTCGCGACGCTGTACTTCGAGGACGTCCGCGAGCCCGAGCGGCCGCCGCTCGACCTCGTCGGCTTCGCGATGCTCGGGCCGGGGCTCGCCGCCCTGATGCTCGGTCTCGCCTCCACCGGCCGGCACCTGCTGCCGGGCTGGATGACCTGGGCGAGCCTCGGCGGCGGCGCCGTGCTGCTCGCGCTTTATTTCGGGCACTCGCGGCGGATGGCCCATCCGATCCTGCGCCTCGACCTGATGCGCCACCCGACTTTCCGCATCGCGGTGATCGGCGGTAGCCTGTTTCGCATCGGCACCGGGGCGATCCCGTTCCTGCTGCCGCTGATGCTGCAGGTCGGGTTCGGGCTCGATCCGCTGCAATCGGGGCTGATCACGTTCTCGGCCGCCGCCGGGGCGATGTTCGTGAAGACGGTCGGCCCCCGCATCCTGCGACGCTACGGCTTCCGACCGGTCATGGTCTGCAACGCGGTGTTCGCCGCGTTCTTCCTCGCGGTGAACGGCCTCTACACCGCGAGCACGCCGCATGGGCTGATGCTCGGCATCCTGTTCCTCGGCGGCTGCCTGCGCTCGCTCCAGTTCACCTGCGTCAACGCCATCGCCTACGCCGACCTCGAGAAGGCCGAGATGAGCGCGGGCACGAGCCTCGCCAGCGTCGCGCAGCAGATCTCGCTGAGCCTCGGCGTGACGCTGGGCGCGCTTGCGCTGGAAGGGGCCGCCGCGTGGCACGGCCGCAGCGCGATCGCGGCCGCGGATTTCGGCCCGGCGTTCCTAGCCGTCGCGCTGATCTCGGCCGCCTCGGTCTTCCCCTTCCGGCAACTCGCGCAGGATGCCGGCGCCGAGGTGTCCGGCCGGATGATCGCGCGCACCGCGCCGACGGCCGCGCCGGGCCGGCAATAGGCCGTGCCCCCACCCCGTCGACCCGCCTGCGAAGGCCTCCCTTGAACGCCCTGATCCTGCAACCGGTGATGGCCCAGATCGGGCTGATGATGGCGCTCTACGTCTGGCTGTCGCTGGCGCGCCTGCGCGCGGTGGGGCGGGGCGAGGTCGGCTACGACGCCTTCGTGCTCGGGCGCGACGAGCCGCGGGCGGTCGCGCGGATCACCCGGAACCTCGCCAACCAGTTCGAGTTGCCGGTTCTGATGGTCGGCTGCGTCGCGCTGCTGGTCGCCCTGGGCGAGGTCGGCCGGTTCGACGTCGCCTGCGCGTGGCTGTTCGTCGCCGGCCGCCTCGCGCACACGGCGGTGCAGACCCTGACCGACGACGTGAGGCTGCGCGGCCGGGTCTTCGGGATCAACCTCGTCGGGTTCCTCGGGATCGCCGGGCACCTCGGCCTGATCGCGCTCGCAGCGCGGTAGCGCGGTCCGCCGCGAGCCCGTCTCAGGCCGCCTTGGCGCGGCGGGGGCGGTTTGAGTTGGCGCTGGCCTTCGCGCCACCTTTGGCCGAGGCTTTCGACGCGGATTTCGCGACGGGCCGGCCGGCCGTGCCGGCGCGCCAGCCCTGCCAGCTCCAGGCGCCCGGTCCGGTCAGCGCATAGATCAGGAAGCCGCCCGCGAGCCCGAAATCGGCCAGCATCAGGGTGCGCTCGGCTGCGGCCGCCGGGCCGGAGAACTGCCAGAAGGCGTGGAGCAGCACCGCCGTCAGGGCGGCGAACCCGGCCAGCGCGACGCCGGTGATCCGCGGCAGCACGCCGACGATCAGCGCCAGCGGCCCGAACACCTGGACCACGACGGCGAGCGTCGCCACCGTGTTCGGGGCCGGGACGCCGGCGCCGGCCAGCGTCAGCGCGAAGCCCGAGACGTTGAGGGCGCGGGCGATGCCGGTCGGCAGCAGCGCGGCCGCGAGCAAGAGGCGCGCAGCGAGGAGCAGTCCGTCCTGGGCTCGGGCGATCACGCGTGGACTCCGGTGGTGTGGGGCGAAGGCGGCATCGTCCCCCGCGCCCCTGAAGACCGGGTTAAGCGGCGGCCGCCCTCAACCGGAGACGCCGCCGCGAAACAGCTTTCCGCGCTCGGTCCAAGCCACCACCAGGAGCGCCGCGGCGCCGAGCCCGGCATAGCCGAAGGCGATCGGAAGGGTGGTGCCGTCGAAGCACTGGCCGATCACGAAGCCGCACAGCGCCCCGAGGATCGTGGTGTAGAATCCGAGGAACGACGAGGCCGTGCCGGCGATCGCGCCCAGCGGCTGCAGTGCCAGCGCGTTGAAGTTCGGCATCGCGAAGCTGATCAGGAACTGGTTGGCCGCCAGCACGGCCAGGAACAGGACCAGCGGCGGATGCCCGCGATAGCTGAGCCCGATCGCGACCTGTCCGAGCGCCACCGCGACGAAGGCCGTGAGGCCTGCATGCGACAGCGCCCGCATCCCGAGACGGCGGACCACCCGCGCGTTGACCAGGGTCGCCGCGCCCATCGCGCCGGCGACCAGGCCGAAGGCCAGGGGGAACAGCGCGCCGAGGTGGTAGAGCCCGGTGTCGAAGACCTGCTGGGCCGAGCCGACATAGCCCATGATGCAGCCGGTGAGCAGGCCGAGCGCGGTGGCGTAGCCGATCGCCACGCGGCAGCGGAGCGTCGTGCGCAACGCGTCCCAGGTCGAGGCGAAGGAGAGCGGCCGGCGGTATTCCGGGTGCAGGGTCTCGGGCATGCGCGCCGTGAACCAGACCGCGAGCAGCCCCGCGAGCCCGAGCATCGAGACGAAGACGTAGGTCCAGGAGCCGAGGGCGAGCATGGCCCCGCCGATCGCCGGCGCGATCATCGGCACGATCAGGAACACCATCATGGTGAAGGACATCACGCTCGCCATCTCGCGCCCGGCGAAGCGGTCGCGCACGATCGCGGTCGAGAGCACCCGGCCGCCTGCGGCGCCGAGCCCCTGGATCACGCGGGCGGCGAGCAGCCAGCCGAACGACGGCGCGACCATCGCCAGCAGCGTGCCTGCGACGTAGACGGCGAGCGTGCCCAGCAGCACGCGACGCCGCCCGAGCGCGTCGGAGACCGGGCCGTAGACGATCTGCGCCGCGCCGAACCCGATCATGTAGACGTAGATCAGCCATTGCAGGTGGTTCGGGTCGCTGACCCCGAATCTGTCCTGGATCGCCGGGAAGGCCGGCAGCAGGTTGTCGATCGAGATCGCGGTGACCGCCATCATCAGGGCGATGATCGCTACGAACTCGACGAAGCCCGGCCCGGTCCAGGGACGCTCGCGCGGGATCGCCTGACCGTCGGGGGGGTTGGGCCGGATCGGTGCTGTCACGGGGAACGCCCTCGGCGGCGCGGGGATGCCTTCGACGGGAAGGCGCGCGGGCCGCCTCATCGGGCGAGTTCACGGCGGGGATATGGCCGGCGCATGCGCGGAACGCCGGGGGATCCCCTGGCCGGGGCTGGAACGGAAACGGCCGAGCTTCGTTCCACCTGCGACAACGCCCGCATACCCGGAGTTCCCGTGTCGTCGCTCGTCCGCATCCTCCTCGCGATCTTCCTGCCGCCGATCGCCGTCCTCGTGACCAACGGCATCGGCCTGCAGTTCCTGCTCAACATCGTGCTGACGCTGATGTTCGGCCTGCCGGGCATGATCCACGCGCTCTGGCTGATGAACCGCGACCGCCCGCTGCTCTAAAAGTATCGCTCTGCGAACGAAGAGAGCCGCCGGTCCTGCGACCGGCGGCTCTCTTCGGTTCAGGTGGTCGACGGGCGATCAATCCTTGTCGGATTTGTCCGTGCGAAGCGCCGTCGTCACCTTGTGGACCGAGCGCGGCGCGACGTGGGCGATCTTCACGTTGTGGGCCGCCGCCTTCATCGGCTCGGCCACCACCGCGTCTGCGGTGGGCGTCGCCGGGACCGGCGCGGTCTCCTTGTTGAAGACCTTGCCGAGGAGCTTCTGGTAGGCGCTCGGGTCGTCGTCCGCGCCGGCGACCGCGATGCGGACGGGCTTGGCCTTCTCGGTCGCCTTGGCGTCGTCGTCGGCCGGGCCGGGCTGCTTGGCCATCAGCGTCCGGGCCTCGGGCTTCAACGCGCCGGGCTTTCCTGCATCGGACTTACCCGTATCGGACTTACCCGTATCGGACTTGGCCGCATCCGATTTGCCCCCCTTGCCGAGGGCGGCGGCGGCCTTCGTCGGGATCGGCGCCTCGGGGGCGGCGGCGAGCATCACCGGCCGGCCCTTGGCGTCGACCTCGATCTCGCGCGGGCCGGCGGCCAAGCTCTCTGGGCGGCTCACGTCGCCGAGGTTGTGCCGCCCGTAATCTTTGGCGCTGTAGGGCAGCTCGGTCTCGGTGCCGGACAGGTTGGCGAAGGCCGTACTCTGCTCGGCGCGAAACACCGGGTTGCCGCCGCCGTCGTCGTAGACCACTCGCGTCGCCGGCGTGCCCTTGGCGACGAGCTCTGCGATCTCGTGGTTGTCGTGGGCGCGCTTCTCGGCGACCAGCGGGTCGACCTTGGGCGTGCACGATCCGGCCGCCGCGTCGGCGCCGCCGAACACGTACTTCGTGCCGCAGACCCCGACCTTCGGCTCGTCGCGCAGGGCCTCGAAGTAGTCGGCCCCCTCCTTGAGGTTGCGCCAGAACGGGGCGTTCGGGTCGTTGCGGTACTTGGTCATGTTCGAGGCCGTCATCCGGAACGGATACGACTGGAACTGGAAGGCGCGCTGCCCGCCGGCGAAGGCTTCGCGGGCGACGGCATAGATCTCCGACATCGACGCGTCGGTCATCGCGAAGCACCCGGCCGACGAACAGGTGCCGTGGACCATCAGGTAGTTGCCGGTGCTGCCGTTCGCCCGGTCGTAGGCGTTCGGGAATCCGGTGTCGAAGGACAGGTAGTAGGACGAGTTCGGGTTCATCTGGGCGGGGGTGATCGTGTAGAACCCCTCGGGCGCCTGGCGGTCGCCCTGCTTGCGCTTGGGCCCGAGCTGGCCCGACCAGCGGCAGATCGGATAGGTTTTCAGGAGCGCGTAGCGGCCGTCGGTGCCGCGCTTCCACACCTCCATCTCCGCTTCCTTCTTGTAGGCGCGGATCAGGATCGGATCGCCCTGCTGCATGCCCTTGGTCTGCATCAGGGACAAGGTCTGCGGCGGGATCGGCGTCAGCGAGCGCGTCGAGGCGCCGTTGATCATCCCGTCCTGGCAGCCGCCGAGGGTCAGGGCGGCCGCGACGACGACGGGCGCGAGCAAACGGGACGCGCGATCGAGACTTGCAACGGCGAACCGGCGCACAGCCATGGGGGAACCTCGTCCTCGAACACACCGCGCGCGGGCCTTGGCGGCAACCGTCGTGCGTCACTCCCCCACTCTCTAGCTTTGGTAAACTTACCCCTCCGTTACCGCAAGGATCGGCGTCCCGCCGCCCTGCCCTGCACGGCCAACGTGGGAATCACGGGGATGGCGGCACCGGGCGCCGCGACTCCGCCGCGATCACGTCGACGAGGAAGGCGTCGTCGGCAGGCTCGGCGAGCCGCAAACCGATTGATGCGGAAGGGGTTTCCACCGCAAGCCAACGCAGGTCCGGCCGCGTCGCCTCGCCGGTGACGACGCGGCGTTCGCACGCCCCCGGCAGGTGTTGCAAAAACGTTAAATGGTTCCGTGACCCAGACTGTGCCAAAGCGTCGCAGATGGATTGTACTACATCCATCGGGGTATGGAGGTGCGTCAGCAGCCAGAATCGGTTCTCGGCGGCGGGGTTCGCCAAAGCGATCCGCAGGCGCCGGACGCCGTCGGCAAGGAAGCGGTAGTCGGCGTCGTCGGCGGCCGGGTCGTGGTGGTTGAACACGCATTCGAGGCCGTGGCGCTCGCGGTACAGCCTGTGGCGTCCGCGCCAGATGCCCTCGCCTTGCCGCTCGGCCAGGGGGATCGTCTCGAGCTGGGTCCGGTCGAGGAGGTCGGCGAAGTCGTCGGCGAGGCAGTCGCGGACCATTCCCGGCATGGTGAAGATCCAGTCGAACGGCCCCGACCAGGTGCGCAGCCCGAGCGTCTTCAGCACATGCGCCATCTGGCAGTGGGCGCCGAGCGAGACGTGGTTGACGAGGCCGGGCTCGCGCTCGCTGGCGAGCAGACCGCCGAGCCTGCGTCCGAGCCCGCGCAGGAAGCCGGTGCCGTAGGGGCCGCCGGGTTCCTGACCGCTCACAGGCGCCGGCCGATCTCGAGGAACTTGCGGGCGCGCCGGTCGCGGATCTCGTCGGCGCCAACCCCGTCGAACTCGGCGAGCGCGCCGGCCAGGGCGTCGCCTGCGGCCGCGATGGCGCCTGAGCGGTCGCGGTGGGCGCCGCCGGTCGCCTCGGGAACGATGGTGTCGATGATGCCGAGGCGCATCAGGTCCTGCGCGGTGATCTTCATCGCGGTGGCGGCGTCGGGCGCGCGGCCCTGGTCGCGCCACAGGATCGAGGCGGCGCCCTCCGGCGAGATCACGCCGTAGATCGCGTGCTCCATCATCAAGACGCGGTTGGCGGTGGCGAGCGCGATGGCGCCGCCCGAGCCACCCTCCCCGATCACCAGGGCGACGTTGGGCACGCCGAGGCCGAGGCAAGCCTCCGTCGAGCGGGCGATGGCCTCGGCCTGCCCGCGCTCCTCCGCTTCGATCCCGGGGAAAGCGCCGGCGGTGTCGACGAAGGCGAGCACCGGCAGACCGAAGCGGTCGGCGAGCTCCATCAGGCGCACCGCCTTGCGGTAGCCTTCGGGCCGCGCCATGCCGAAGTTGTGGCGCAGGCGCGTCTCGGTGGTCGCGCCCTTCTCCTGGCCGAGCACGCAGACCGGACGGCCGCGGAAGCGTCCCATGCCGCCGACGATCGCCGCGTCCTCGCCGAAACCGCGGTCGCCGGCCAGCGGCGTGAACTCCTCGATGAGCCCGGCGCAGTAATCGACGAAATGCGGGCGCTGCGGATGCCGGGCGACCTGCGTCTTCTGCCAGGGGGTGAGGTTGGCGTAGATCTCGGCGAGCGCCTGCGCCGCCTTCGCCTCCAGCCGCCCGACCTCCTCGCTGATCGCGACCGCGCCGTCGCGGGCGCCGACGGCGCGAAGCTCTTCGAGCTTCGCCTCCAGCTCGGCCACGGGCTTCTCGAAATCGAGGTAGGAGCGCATCGCCGCCATCGTCGTCACAGGACTCCCATCCGAAGGCCGGAGCGGCCGCGGGTGCAGGTGCCGGCGGCCCCGGCCGCGAACGGCGCGAGGTGTTGGCGAAGCGCGGACGGGTGTCAACCGGCGGTGCGGCGACGTCGGGGCGAGCGGAGGCGGCTCGGCCGAGGTCGGCAGGTGTCAGGCCGCCTGGGCCTCGACACGGTTCCGGCCCGAGGCCTTGGCGCGGTAGAGCGCGAGGTCGGCCCGCTTCAGCATCTCGCCGGGGCCGACATCCTCGGGCCGCCGGTTCGCGACGCCGATCGAGACTGTGACGGCGACGCTGCGGGTGTCGCGGTGAACCTGAAACGGCGTGCCCTCGATCCGCTCGCGGATGCGCTCGGCGATGGCGTAGGCCTCGGCGAGCCCGGCGTCGGGGAGCAGGATGACCACCTCCTCGCCGCCGTAGCGGGCGACGATGTCGATGGTGCGGGTGTGTAGGCGCACGCGGTCGGCGAAGGTGCGCAGCACCTCGTCGCCGGCCTCGTGGCCGTATGTGTCGTTGATCGCCTTGAAGTGGTCGATGTCGAGGATCAGCCCGGCCACCGGGCGCTCGCGCAGCCGCGGATCGGCGAACAGGCCGGCGAGGTGGTTGTCGAGGTAGCGCCGGTTGTGCAGGCCGGTGAGCCCGTCGGTGACGGCCATCTCCATCGAGGCCTGCACGGCACTGCGCAGAACCTCGGAGAAGCGCTTGCGGCGGATCTGCGTGCGGACCCGCGCCACCAGCTCGTTCCGGTCGACCGGGCGCAGGAGGTAGTCGTGCACCCCGAAATCGAGGCCGCGCACGATCCGGGCGCGGTCATGCGCCTCGGCCACCATGATCAGCGGCACCTGCCGGGTGCGCTCCAGGCTGCGCAGCTGGCTGCACAGGCGCAGCCCGTCGAAGCCTTCGAGGTCGAGGCTGACGAGCACGAGGTCGAAGTTGCCCTCGGCCGCCACGTGGATCGCCGCCTGCGGGTCGGCCTCGACCGTGACCGTGTGGTACTGGCCGAGCGCCGCCGCCATCCGCTCGGCCGAGCCGCGCCGGTCCTCGACCAGCAGCAGGCTGGCGTTGAGGCCGGTCTCGGCGGTCGCGAGCGCCAGCGGGTCGCCCATGCCGTATTCGCGCGAGGCCAGCGCGCGGCTGCGTAGCTCGTCGGTGACGGCCTTGAGGCGAACGAGGCTGCGCACACGGCTGAACAGGGCGGTGTCGTCGATCGGTTTCGTCAGGAAGTCGTCGGCGCCGGCGTCGAGGCCCTTCAGGCGGTCCGAGGGCTGGTCGAGGGCCGTGACCATCACCACCGGCAGGTGCGCGGTGAGCGGGTTGTTCTTGAGGATGCGGCAGACCTCGAACCCGTCCATGCCGGGCATCATCACGTCGAGCAGGACGATGTCGCACAGACCCTTCTCGCAGATCGCGATCGCGTCCGGGCCGTTCATGGCCGCGACGGTGTCGAAATATTCCAGCGCGAGCTTCGTCTCCAGAAGCTTCACGTTCGGGAAGAGGTCGTCGACGATCAGGACGCGGGCCGACATCGTTCCTCGCACAAAATTTCAGCGGGCGATCGAAGGCGCCGGCGAGGGCTCGATCCGAACCCTACTTGTCGGCAAGATACGTGCGAACTGTTGCCAAAAACTTCGCGACGGAGATCGGCTTGGACAAATAGGCCTCGCAGCCCCCTTCGAGGATGCGCTCCTCGTCGCCCTTCATGGCGAAGGCGGTGATCGCGACGACCGGAATGTGCTTGAGGTCGTCGTCCTCCTTGAGCCATTTGGTCACTTCGAGCCCCGAGACCTCGGGGAGCTGAATGTCCATCAGGATGAGGTCGGGATGGTGGGCGCGGGCGAGCTCGATCGCCTCGATGCCGTTGGCCGTCTTGAGGGTCGCATAGCCATGGGCCTCCAACAAATCGTTGAAGAGCTTCATGTTCAGTTCGTTGTCCTCGACGATGAGCACCGTCTTCTTCATCACGCTTCGATCCCGGTGCCGCCGCGCGTCCTTTACGGGACGTTACCCGACTTCCCTCCTTTGTAAGCGCCAGATGTTGATGAATCGCAAATCACTTCAAGACGATGGGTCCGGGCGAGCCACCGGCGCGGACCACAACCTGGCCGTGGACGTGCTCGGCTGGATCGTCGCCGACGAGGACCGGCTGTTCCCGTTCCTGAACGCCACCGGCCTGTCGCCCGAGACCGTGCGGGCGTCGCTGTCCGACCCGGCGTTCCTGGCCGGCGTCCTCGACCACGTCATGGGCGACGAAGGTGTCCTGCTCGCTTGCGCCAAGGGGCTCGACGTCAAGCCCGAGCGGATCGCGGCGGCGTGGGGAAGGCTCTCCCCGCGCGGCTCCGACGAGTTCTGACAGGCGCCGCCGCGCCGCTCACGGGGCGCAGGGCTTGTCCGGCGCCTTGTCGAGGTCGAGGCGGGTCATGTCGCCCAGGATGGCGAAGTCGCCGTAATCGAGCTTGAGCGCGCCGCTGACCCCGTTCTCGTAGAGGTCGAAGGTCAGGGTGTAGATCGGGGTGCGCTCGCCCTCCCCTTGGGTGAAGTAGCTCAAGGTCACCGGCCAGTGCGGCACGGTGGCCATCGCGCCCTCGTGCAGGGGCTTGTCGCGGTCGGACGCCGCGGCGTTCGCCGGCCCCGTGGCGCGGCGCCCGATGATCGCGAGGGTGTCGTAGACTTTCTTGCCGTCGTCCGAGCCGTCGAAGACCTTCGCCGACATCGTGGTCTCGCCCGCCCGCGCGGCCTGGACGAGGCGGCGCATGTGCAGGCTCGGGAACAGCACCGGGCCGGCGGCCGAGACCTGCTCCTTCTTCGGCTCCTTGAGCCGGATCTTGAAGGCGTCGCCGTTCGCATCCGCCGTGCCGTCCACGGCCGGGCTCGGCTGGCCGTTCAGCACCGTCACGGTGCGGAAGCGGAAGTCGTGGGCTTCGCCGCCCTCGAAGGTGGTGTTGCGCAGGTCCGAGGTGCGGCCGCCGCTCTCGCCCGATTCGAGCACGGTCACCTGCCGCGTCTGCATGGTGTAGCCGCGGCACGCGTCGCCCTTGAAGTCGATGACGATGCGCCCGCGCGCGCTCTCGACCGACCGCGTGCCGCCGCTGGAGGCCAGCGACAGGTCGTAGACCGCCTTATGGTTGGCGAGGATCACCGGCTCGGGCTTTTGGGACTTCGGACTCTCGGGCGCCGGCTTGGTCGCGGCATCCGGGGTCGCCGGCGCCGCGTGCGCCGTTTCGCCGAAGCAGGCCGCGCCGGCGAGGAGCGCGGCGACGAGGGCGGTGGCGTGACGTGGCATCGTGGAAACTCCCGAGGCGGCGACCGCCGAGGTGAAAAGTCAGGCGCAGGCGCAGGCTGCAGGTAGTGGGTGCCGGGCGCGGAGCAATGCCAGGTCCGGAGCAATGCCGAGCCGGATCAGCGGTAGCCGGCCGCCTGGAGCTCGAACAGCTCGGCGTAGCGGCCGCGGCGGGCGAGGAGCGCGTCGTGCGTGCCGGCTTCGAGCACCTTGCCGTCCTCCAGCACGAGGATGCGGTCGGCCATCCGAACGGTGGAGAAGCGGTGCGAGATCAGCACCGCCGCCCGGCCCGCGCTGAGATCGCGGAAGCGGCGGAACACGTCGTACTCGGCGCGCGCGTCGAGCGCCGCCGTCGGCTCGTCGAGGATCAGGATCTCGGCGTCGCGCATGTAGGCGCGCGACAGGGCGATCTTCTGCCATTGGCCGCCGGAGAGGTCGACGCCGCCGTCGAAGCGCTTGCCGAGAGGCTGGTCGTAGCCGCCCGGCAACCGCGCGATCACCGCGTCGGCGAGGCCGCGCACCGCCGCCCGGCCGATGCGCTCGGAATCGTCCCGCGCCTCGATCCGTCCGACGGCGACGTTCTCGCCGGCGGTGAGGTCGAAGCGGACGAAGTCCTGGAAGATCGCGCCGATGCGGGCGCGCAGCGCGTCGAGGTCGTAGGCCGGCAGCGGCAGGCCGTCGAGCAGGATGCGCCCCTCGGTCGGGTCGTAGAGACGGGTCATCAGCTTGACGATGGTGGTCTTGCCGGCGCCGTTCTCGCCGACGAGCGCCAGGGTCTCGCCGGCCGCCAGCGTGAAGCTGAGGTGCCGCACCGCCCAGGCCTCCGAACCGGGATAGCGGAAGCCGACATCCTCGAACGTCAGGCCCTGCCGGATCGGCGCCGGCATGGGCACGGGGCGGTCGGGCGAGTGGATCGACGGTTCGATCGCGAAGAACGAGAACAGGTCCTCCAGGTACTGCGACTGGCCCGCGATCTGGGTGAAGCCGATCAGCAGGCCCTCGATCAGCCCGCGCAGGCGCTGGAAGGCGCCGGCGAGGAAGGCGAGGTCGCCGATGGAGAAGCCGCCCGCCACCGTGCGCCAGACGATGACGGCGTAGGCGGCGTAGTAGGCCAGCGTCCCGAGCGCGGCGAACGCGCCGCCCCAGCCGGCGCGGCGGATCGCTAAGGCGCGGTTGTCGGCCACCACCTTGTCGGCCAAGCCGGCATAGAGGTCGGTGATGTAGCCGTTCAGGCCGAACAGCTTGACCTCCTTGGCCGATTCGACGCTGGCGCCGAGGTAGCGCAGGTAGTCGATCCGCCGCCGCTCCGGGGTTCGCATCCAGGCCAGGCGGTAGCCGGCGCGGGTGAAGTGCGCCTCGTTGAGGAAGGCGGGGATCAAGGCCGCCGCGATCAGCACGATCAGCCAGGGGGTGTAGACCGCGACGCCGGCCGCGAACGACAGCAGCGTCACCAGCGCCTGCCCCTGCCCGAACACCTGGCCGATCAGGCTGGTGCGACCGGTGACCTGCCGGCGCGCCCGCTCGAGCCGGTCCTGCTGCGCGCTGTCCTCGAACTGGGCGAGGTCGAGGGCCGCCGCATGGCGCATCAGCCGCAGCGAGGCGGCGTTGGAGTAGAGGTCGCCGAGCAAGCCGTCCACGAGCGTGCTCAGGCGGCCGATCAGGTCGGCGAGGATCGCCAGCGCGAGCTCGGCGGCCACGAGGGCGGCGAGCCGCGACAGGTGCGGGTCCGAGAGCCACGCGTCGAGGCTCATCGGGGTGGCGCGCGGCCGGGCGTGCTCCGCCACGATCGCGTCGAGGATCAACTTGGCGAGCCATAGGGTCGCCACCGGGAGGCCGGCGCCGACGAGGCGCAGGGCGAGGCTTGCGGCGAACAGGCGCGGGCTCGCGGCGCGCACCTGCGCGAACAGGGCCGGCAGGTAGCGCACCGATCCGAAGCGTTCGGCGAGATGGCGCCGCGCCGCGGCGACGGGGGCGGCGAGGACGGTGTCGAGACGGGTGGTCGGCATTCCGGCCGGTATGGGCCGCCGAGGACCCGGCGTCGATGCCAGAGGCTGGATGCGCGTCGGCCCCCGGCGGGACGTTCGATCAAGTTCCCGCCGTTGGCGTCGTCGGAAGGCGATGTCTCGATGGTGATGTCTTGGCCCCGACACCTGTTGACGACGCCTCGATCGTCGACGCCGCGCTTTGCTCAAGCAGCGTGAAGTCCCTATCCTGGCAAGAGTTTGAAAAATCACAGGGATGGGAGAGGAGATGCTGAGCGGTTCGGCGATTCTGCGGATTTCGCTTCTGCTGGTCGTCGCGGGCTGCCTCGCCGCCCTGGTCCAGTACTTTTTGCCGCACGGCGCAGCCCCCGTGGACGAGCGGCCCGTCGCGACGCCGCCCGCGGCGACCGCCCCGCCGCCGCGACAGGTCGGGCCGCCGGTGCCGGTGCCCTCGACGGCGCCGCGGCGCGACACGGCCGTGGCACGTCCGCCTGCACCCGCTCCCATGCCTGCGCCGGCAACCATGCCGACGCCCGCGCCTCAGCCGACGGCCGAGGCACCCGCCGTCCCGCAAACGCCCCCTGAGCCGCGAACCGTCTCCCCCGAGTTGGACGCCTCCCAGCCTGCCGGGCGGGCGGAGGTGGACGCGGCCGCCGACACCGCCGGCCCGAGGGCGTTGGCGCTCGTCGACCTCAACACCGCGTCGGTCGCGGATCTGAACGGTCTGCGCGGCGGCGGCAGCATCGGGCGGGCGATCATCCAGCGGCGGCCCTACGCTTCGGTCGACCAGCTGCTGTCGAAGCGCGTGCTCAGCCGCGCCACCTACGACAAGATCAAGGATCAGGTCACGGTTCGTTGATCTGGTTGGGAGCGAGACCGGCGGTCGCCTGTCAGGCGTCGCAGCCTCGGGAGCCGTCGCGAGAACTGGCGCAGTCCGCGTCGGTTGCCTATTGTGGCCCTCGACGGAGGGATCGTCCGCGCTGGCGATCCCCGATCGAAGTGCGAGGAGTTGCGCATGTTCACCCAGACCGGCAGCGCGATCCTTCGGGACGACCTCGGCGTCGAGGAAACCACCGAGACCGACAACATCGTCCGCTGGGACGGCGAGCGGCTCTACGTCGAGCACGACGTCTACCACAACGGTCAGCTGGTCCACCGCAAGTATCGCCGCAACGTCACCGAGCCGGTCGCCCGGGCGTTGCTGGCGGTGATCAACCGCACCAAGCAATGAGGCGTCTCGCGCTCGCCGCCCTGGCGGGGCTGGCGCTCGCCGGCCCGGCCGTCGCCGAGGTCGGCGTGCGCTACGTGGCGCCCGAGCGCTTCACCGACGCCGAGGACCGCTGGGGCGCGTCGGGCCGGAGCCTGCGCACGACGCTCGCCGAGATGACGCGGATCTTCCAGGAACTCGGCAGCCGGCGCCTCGGCCCGGACGAGAGCCTCGACGTCACCGTCCTCGACATCGACCTCGCCGGATACGAGCGGCCGGGCTTCGGCACCCCGGGTGGGCTGCGTGTGGTCCAGGATTCGACGCCCCCGCGGATCCGTTTCGCCTACGCGCTGCGGCGGGGCCGGCGTGTGGTCGCCAGCGGCGAGGACACCGCCACCGACATCAACTTCATGCTGACGGCGAACCCGCGCTTTGCGACGGGCGGCCTGTACTACGAGCGCGCGGTGCTGCGCGACTGGTTCGCGCGCCGCTTCCCCGGCCCCGCGGGGCGCGGCTGAGGCCTCACGCCGGCCAGATCGGGGTGCGCTTCTCCAGGAACGCGTCGATGCCTTCGCCGGCCTCGGCAAGCATCATGTTCCGGGTCATCACCTCGGCGGCGTAGGCGTAGGCCTCCTCCAGGCCGAGCTCCTCCTGGCGGCCGAAGGCCTCCTTGCCGATCGCCAGCACCCGCGCCGACTTCTCGGCGATGCGGGACGCCGTCGCCCGCACCGTCGCGTCGAGGTCGGCCGCGGGAACCACGCGGTTGACGAGGCCGATGCGGAAAGCCTCCGCGGCGTCCACCGGCTCGCCGAGCAGCAGCATCTCCATTGCGACCTTGCGCGGCACGGCGCGCGAGAGCGCGACCATCGGCGTCGAGCAGAACAGGCCGATGTTGACGCCGGGCGTCGCGAAGCGCGCGTCGTCGGCGCAGATTGCGAGGTCGCAGGTCGCGACGAGCTGGCACCCGGCGGCGGTGGCGATGCCGTGCACCTGGGCGATCACCGGCTGCGGTAGCCGGGTGATCGCCAGCATGAGGCGCGAGCAGGCGCGGAACACCTCGGCGGCTGCCTCGCGCCCGGGATGGGCGCGCATCTCTTTGAGGTCGTGCCCGGCGCAGAAGGCCGGGCCGGCCCCGCGCAGCACGACGACGCGGACGGCCCGGTCCTCGGCGATCGCGTCGAGGGCGTCCTGCAGCGCCGCCATCAGCCCGAGCGAAAGCGCGTTGCGCGCCGGGCCACGGTTCAGCGTCAGCGTGGCGATGCCGCCGGCATCTTCGCGCAGCAGAAGCGGCGCGTCGGCGCGTGCGGTCTGCGTCGCGGTGGAGGACATGCCGTGGCTCCCGTGTCGGTGGTTTCCCAACCTAACACGGTCTCGCCGGGTTTCGCGGATCTCTCAGGCGCGCCGCGGGGCCGATTCCTGCGGGTCGAGCGGGGCGTCGTCGTATTCGGCGATCTCGAGGTCGATCCGGGCGAAGTCGGCGCCGCCGTGCCACCATACCAGCGGCTGCACCGACACGAGGCCCTGCACGCCGCACAGGATTTCCGCGAGGCCGGCATCGACGAAGAGGTGGCGCGGGCCGATCGCGTCGAGGCTGCGGGCGAGCGCCGCCCCGCGCAGGGTCAGGTCGAGTGGCGCCACGGTGACGCCGACGGAGCCGAGGCCCTGCCAGATCGCCAGCAGGTCGGGCTGATTGCGCATCAGCAGGGCGACGACGTCGCCCTCGCCGAGGCCTTCATGCAGGGCCCAGCGGGCGTAGCGGTTGCGGCGCTCGCCCGAGGGCGTTCCGCCGGCATCCGCCAGGCGCAAGGGGGGCGGGGCGAAGGCGGGATCTGGTTCTGCGCGGCGGTCGAGGGCGAAGTGCATGCGGCGTCCGGTCCGGCTCTGTGCGGAAGAGGTCGAACTCCGATCTGCGCGTCACCGGTTAATAGTAGGCTTCGCATGAGCGCGCCGGGCGTGATCAAGTCGAAACAGGTCCTGCGACCGTCTGGTGCTGGACAAGGGGGCGGAATGCCCAATGCTGCGCTGGCAGTGCACGGCACGATTGCAACGCAGGTAACGCTTAACCGTCTTTTTGCGGCGGCCTTTGCCGTGATCGTCCTGAGGCAATCCGCCGGGTCGGTCCCCCTGTGCGGCGCTCACCGTTCGGCGTATCCCGCCCCTCTCAGAGACTCGCAAGAAGTCGTCGCCCGGACATCGAGGAAACCTACGCCCATGCGCCTGCTCGCAACCCTGGCCGCCTCGGCCGCCCTGCTGACCGCCACCCTCGCTGCGGTGCCCGCCGAGGCGCAGATCCGCAACGCGCCGGCGCCGCGGGCGCTGGAATTCGCCGCCTACATCTTCGCGGCCTCGAACGTCTGCGGCTACCGCATCGGCACCGACACCTTCGAGGCGTTGCTGGTCAAGCAGGGCACCCGCTCGGCCGACGTCAGCCCGCGCGGCCCGTTCGGCGGGCGGGTGCAGTCGATCTTCGCGCTGATGTCGAACGACATGGCGCAGAACCGCGAGAAGGCCTGCCTCGCGGTCGCCGGCGAATACGGCCCCGAGGGCACGGTCGCCAAGAACGTGCTGCTGCCGGCAGGCGCCGACGCGGCCCCCGCCCCCGGTGCCGACAAGCCCGCCGAGCCGGCGCCTGCGCCGAAGCCGGCCCAGTAGCCTTCAGGGCAGGCGCCATTCGATCGGCGCTAGTCCGCGCTCGGCGAGCCAGGCGTTGGCGCGTCCGAACGGGGCCGAGCCCGGGAAGTCGCGGGCGCGGTTCAGCGGCGATGGGTGCCCGCTCTCGAACACGCCGTGGCGGTCGCGGTCGACCAGCGCGGCGCGCGCCCGCGCCTGCGCCCCCCAGAGCAGGAACGCGGCGGGCGTCGCGCGGGCCGACACCGCCGCGACCGCCTCGTCGGCGAGCGCCGCCCAGCCGTAGCGGAGATGCGCGCCGGCTTGGCCGGCCTCGACGGTGAGGGCGCTGTTCAGGAGCAGAACGCCCTGCCGCGCCCAAGGCGTGAGGTCGCCACGCGTCGCCTTGTCCGGCTCGACCTCGGCGAGGATCACCTTGAGCGAGGCCGGCAGGCGGCTCGCGCCGACATAGGAGAAGGCGAGGCCGTTGGCGTCCCCCGGCGTCGGGTAAGGGTCCTGCCCGAGGATCACGACCTTCACCTCGGGGAGCGGCGTCAGCGCCAGGGCGGCGAAGATGTTTTGGGGCGCCGGCAGCACCTCCGCGCCCGCCGCGATGCGTTCGTCGACGCGCGCCGCGACCGCGTCCGCCGCGCCGCCGGCGAAGAACGGCAGAGCGAGCCACGGGGAACCGCTCGCCCGGAAGTCGGCGAGGGCTGCGGAGGCGGAAAGCTTCGTCATCGACCGACCAGGATGCGCTCGCCTTCGCGCACGGCGATCGGCGCGTGGCGGGCGACATAGTCGATCACCGCGTTGGCGACGAGCCCGCCATCGGTCGCGCCGACCAACGTCCGCCCTTGCGCCAGCATGCCGTAGCCGTTGCCGCCTTCGTACAGGAAGTTGTTGGACGCGACCCGGTAGAAGCGGGCCTCGTCGAGGGGCGCGCCGCCGACCTGCACCGACACGATCCTGGCGCCGGCCGGCGCGTCGGGGTCGACCCGCACGGTCAGCCCCGAGACCTGCACGAAGCGACCGGCCGGGCGGCCGAACTCGCCGAGACCGGTCTCCAGCAGGGCGCGGACCTGCGCGCCGGTGATCGCCACCGAAACGATGGTGTTGCCGAAGGGAAGCTCGGTGAGGATGTCGCGCCGCGTCAGCACGGTCCCGGCCGGGTAGAGCCGGTTGCCGCGGATGCCGCCGCCGTTCATCACCGCGACGTCGGCCTGCGTCGCCTCGCGCAGCGCGTCGGCGACGAGGTTGCCGAAGCTCGCCTCGCGGGCGCGCACCGCGGCGATCCGGCTGTCCAGCGGGCGCGCCGTCTCGCCGACGGGCACGTCGAGCCGGCGCGACAGGTCGGCTTCCAGCCGCCGGACCAACGCCAGGGTCTCGGGATCGGGCACGACGTAGCTCGAATCGTGGATGCGGAAGCTCGGCCGCCAGGAAACGGCGCGCGTCTCTCCCTGGACCGAGATCGTCGCAAAAAGGTCGATGGCGGTGACGTAGTGCGCGTCGCTGCTCGACTCCGCCAGCACGCGGCGGCCGTCGTAATGCACCACGAGGTCGTGGTCGTGCCCGGACAGCACGATGTCGGCATAGCCCGCCTCCAGCATCGCCAGATCGGTCGGACGCGCCGTATGGGTCACCGCGACGACGAGGTCCGCCCCTTCGGAGCGCAGCGCCTTCTCCTGCTCGGCGAGGGTCGCGAGTTCGGGGCCGAAGCGCAGGTCGCCGCTCTGGGACTTCTCCGGCGTCGATGCCAAAGCGATGCCGACGATCCCGACGCGCACGCCGCCCAGCGTCAGGATCGTGCGGTCGCGGATCCCCGGGATCGCGCCGCCCGCCCCGTCGCGGAGGTTTGCGGCAAAGCACGGAAAGGCGGCGGCGCGCATGCGCTCGAGGAAGGTTTCCGGCCCGAAGTCGAACTCGTGGTTGCCGGGCACGAACACGTCGGGGGCCGCGATATTGAGCAGGTCGACGATGTGGCCGCCCTTGTCGAAGCCGGACATCAGCGAGGGCGAGAGCGTGTCGCCGGCGTGAACGTAGAGCACGGGGACGCCCCGTGCGCGTTCGGCCTTCACGATGGCGTTGAGCCGCGCAAAGCCGCCGCGGCCGGCCACCTCGCCCATCAGGTAGACGTCGTTGACCAGGAGCAGGGTCAGCGTCGGCTCGGGCGACGCTTCGGCGGCGCGGGCTGGCGTCGCCAGCCCGGCGGCCAGGCCGGCACCGAGGCCGAAGGTCTGGCGGCGATTGGGTGGGGGCATGGCGCGGCTCGACCGTGGCGGATGGCTTGCCCTACGCCGCGTCCCGTGACGCGCGCGCGACGCCCGCTATCGGTTCGAGAAGGTCTCGCGCACGGCCTTGGCGTTGCGGCGGACCATCGGCCAGATCCAGGCGCCCGACGCGAGGTAGGCCGCGGCCGGCATCGGCTTCAACTCCTCGGCGAGGCGCTGGGCGAGGCCCGGCGAGCGGATCGCGACCGGGGGCGCGTCGGTCTTGCGGTAGACCACCGTCGTGTCCTCGCGCCAGTACCCGGTATGGGGCACCAGGCCGGCGCGGCGGGCCGTGAGGTCGAAGGTGTCGCGCACGAAGCCGTGGACGTGGGCGAAGTGGAAGCGCTCGTGCGGCGGCTTGCCGGTGGCGGCCATGTTCGGCACCGCGGCGTAGAGCACGCCGTCGGGCTTGAGCCAGCGGGCCAGCCGCTCCATCACGTCGGCCGGGTCGCGCAGGTGCTCCATCACGTGGTGGGTGGTGATCACGTCGAACGTACCAGGCTCGAACCGGTCGTCGCCCGCGTCGTCCAGCACCTCGACGCCGTGCGTCGTGCGGGCGTAGGCGGAATAGTCGCGGCCCGGCTCGACGCCGATCGCCTCGCAGCCGCGCGCCCGGGCGGCGGCCAGGAACTCGCCGGAGCCGGAGCCGAAATCGAGCAGGCGCGCGCCCGGCACGAGCTTCGGCGCCAGCAACTCCGCCCGGAACGCGGCCTCGCGCGCCGAGCGCTTGAGGTGCACGCGCGGCGGGCCGCCGGCGAAGGCGAGCTGGTAGTCGGCGCGGTAGGCGTGGGCGTAGTAATCCGCCAGCTCGGCTGGCGTCGGCATCGGGTCGGTGCGGATCAGGCCGCACTCGGCGCAGGCGATCGACTTCAGCGTCTTCAGCCGGCGGTCGGTCTCGGCGACGGTGACGCTCTCGGTCGAGCCGCACAGATTGCAGGCCGTGGGCGCCCCCGTGTAGGGGTAGCCGGTGAACGGCATGAAGTGGTTCAGGAAGTAGCGGGGAGACTGCATGTCGCGCTCTCGTCGGCCGGATCTTCGCTGGCAGGCTTCGTGCTCTAGTTAGATATCCGATCCCGCACAACCGCAGCGCCGTCGTGCGGCCGCGCGGCCCCACGAAGCCGCGCCCCCGGCGGCTCTAGGACAGGAAGCGGCCGCCATGGCCGAGAACCTTACCATGAACGAACGCGTCGCACCGACATCCCTGTCGGCCGTCACCTCCGTCGAGCCGCAGCGCGCCGCCGGCTCCGGCACGCTTCCGGCCGAGCACCCCCCGGTCCGCTGGGGCCGCGTCGGCGTGCTGCTGATGAACCTCGGCACGCCGGAGGGGACCAGCTACTGGCCGATGCGCCGCTACCTGAAGGAATTCCTGTCCGATCGCCGGGTGATCGAGGTGCCGCGCCTGATCTGGTGGCCGCTGCTCAACCTGATCATCCTCACCAAGCGTCCCGGCCCGAAGGGCAAGGACTACGCGAGCGTCTGGAACAACGAGCGCGACGAAGGCCCGCTCAAGACCATCACCCGCGGCCAGGCCGAGCGGCTGCAGGCGGCGATGGGCGACAGCGTGGTGGTCGACTGGGCGATGCGCTACGGCAAGCCCGAGGTCTCCCTGCGGATCCAGGCGCTGCTCGACCAGGGCTGCGACCGCATCCTGCTGGTGCCGCTCTACCCGCAATACGCCGCCGCGACCTCGGCCACCGCCTGCGACCAGGCGTTCAAGGCGCTGATGCAGATGCGCTGGCAGCCGACCGTGCGGGTCTCGCCGCCCTACCACGACGACCCGGTCTACATCCGCGCGATGGCCGATTCGATCCGCGAGGGGCTGGCCAAGCTCGACTTCGAGCCGGAGGTGATCCTCACCTCGTTCCACGGCGTGCCGAAGAGCTACCTGCTCAAGGGCGACCCCTACCATTGCCAGTGCGTGAAGACCGGGCGGCTGATCCGCGAGGAGCTGGGCTTCTCGACCGAGCGGATGCGGACCACCTTCCAGTCGCGCTTCGGCAACGAGGAATGGCTGAAGCCGTACACCGACGAGACCGTGCAGACCCTCGCGAAATCCGGCGTGAAGCGCATGGCGATCGTGGCGCCGGGCTTCACCGCCGACTGCCTGGAGACGCTGGAAGAACTCGACGGCGAGAACCGGCACTACTTCGAGGACAACGGCGGCGAGCGCTTCGCCTACATCCCCTGCCTCAACGACAGCGACCTCGGGATGAAGGTGATCGAGACCGTGGTGCGGCGCGAGCTTCAGGGCTGGGTCTGACCGCCCGGCCCGTCCGGGCATCGTGGCCGGCGTGTCGGGCCGTCAGCTCGCCCGCCATCTTGCGAAGCTTCGGCGCGCGGCTATCATCGCGCTCTCGACGCCGGGCAGCCCGGGTCCGCAAAGGTCCGGATAGCCCCGGTCCGCAAGGGTGATGAGATGGCGTTCTTTATCGGTATCGCCTGTCCCTGGCTCGTGATCGCCGTGCTCGACATCCTGGCGTCAAACCGGCGCACGAACGAGCTGACCGCGCTCGGCATCCTGCCCGAGGCTCAGACCACCACGGCGGAATCGGCCTACCTGTTCGCTGCGCCGAACTAGACGGGGGCCGGTCGCGCGGACGCGACCGGCGGCACCGGGCCTCAGGGCTTCTTCGGCTCCTCGGGGGCCGGGGTCGGCGCCGGGGCCGCGATCGGCTTGCCGTTCTCGTCGAAGCGCTCGACCTTCGCGTCCGCGCGCAGCTTCAGGATCAGGTCCTGCTGCGCCTTGCGGATCAGCGCCTGGTCGATCTGCTCCTTGAGCTCTTCGAAGGTCGGGACCGGCTTGTTGCGCTTCTCCTCGACCTTGATCACGTGCCAGCCGAACTGCGACTTCACCGGATCGGAGACCTGACCGGGCTGCAGCTTGAAGGCCGCGTCGGCGAACTCCTTCACCATCCGGTCCTTCGAGAACCAGCCGAGGTCGCCGCCCTCGGCCTTCGAGCCGGCGTCCTTCGTGGTCTCGGCGGCGACCTTGGCGAAGTCCTCGCCGCCCTTGATCCGCGCGGCGATCTTCTTGGCGTCCGCCTCGTTCTCGACGAGGATGTGCCGGGCGTGGATCTCCTCCTCCGGCTTCATCAGCTTGGCCGACTGGTCGTAGAGGGCGCGGGCCGCCTCCGGCGTCGCGGCCTTGCGGGCCTCGCGCTCGAGGTACTCGTCGAGGAGGAGCTTGTCGCGGAAGTAGGCGAGCTTGCGCTTGAAGTCCGGCGTGTCGCCGATCTTGGCGGCGTCGGCCGCCTGCGCGCCGACCTTCAGGTCGAGCATGTAATCGACGAGCAGGCCCTTCTTCTGCGCGTCGTCGACGCCCGGCAGCGACAGGGCCGGGTCCTCGGCGGCGACCGCGATGTCGCCGGCGGTGACCGGGATGCCGTTGACTTTGGCGACGACGCTGTCGGGCGACGGCAGCACCGAGGCGGCGACGGAGGGCTGGGCCGCCGGCGTCGGCGTCTGCGCGATGGCGGCGCCTCCGAGCGCGAGCACCAGGGCGAGCGCGCTCGCGCCGCTGAGGGTGTGGGTCTTCGACATGGCGTTGGCGTTCCTGGCGTGTTTCGCCCCGACCCGCCGCGGCCGAGGGCCGGACGTCGTCGCACGAGGCGTCGAGGAAGCGGCGTCGGAAGCCGCGGGAATCGGGCAGACAGGTGGATCGCGCGACGCCCAAAGGCAAGGCGCAAAGGAAGTCCGCAAAGGCGGCCGCGTGTTCGCGACGGCGTCACGCCGTCCGTCCGGTCGAAGGCGCCGGATGCGTTGACTCTGTTTCTTGAGCTTTCGTGAACGCGCTCCGCGGCAGGCTTGCCCGATCGATGGAGGCACGGATGCGCAGGATCTCGCAGATCGGATGGATCGCCTTGGCGGCGTCGGCTGCCTGCGCGCTGGCGGCGACGCCCTCGATTGCCGAGGCGCGCGGGTTCCGCTTGCGGCTCGGCGTCGGCAGCGCCGCCGCGGCGACGCCGGCTCCGGTCCCGCCGCACGCGACCCAGCGGATCGCGGCCGCCGCCATCCCGCTGCCCGTCGCAACCGCGTCCGCCAGCGCCGCAGCCATGATCGCAACGGCGCGACCCACGCCGGAGGCGCCCGCCCCGGTCTCCGGGCTGACTCCGGTGACGCTGCCGAACACGTCGCAGCTTGCGAAGCCGTCCCGGTCCCCTGTGCGCGTCGCCGGCCCCTGGTGCCCGCCGGGCCGCGTCGTCGGCGCCGGGGCCGGGTTCTGCGAGATCAACTGAAGCCGCGGGTCCGACGCCGGAGCGCACCGGGTCGCCGAGCGTGGGCCGGGGCTGCACTGTGAGGCGCCTCTGCGCAGCCCATCGCGCGCCGGCCTCTTTTAGATGCGGCCTGCGATATTTACCTCTATAAGCCCGACCAACTCAGCCAAGGCCAGCCGTCTGCGGGAGACCGCAGACGGGCTTTCCCGTTTGCAGGTTCACGATGCTCGGTGCCCTCGCCAAGAAGATTTTCGGCTCGTCGAACGACCGGCGCGTGAAGGGCTATCGTCCCCGCGTCGCCGCGATCAACGAACTCGAAGCCGAGATCCAGGTCCTGTCCGACGAGGCCCTGCGCGCCCGCACCGACATGCTGAAGGCGGAACTCGCCGCCGGCAAGAGCCTCGACGACATCCTCGTTCCCGCCTTCGCCACCGTGCGCGAGGCGGCCAAGCGGGTGTTCGGCCAGCGCCACTTCGACGTGCAGTTGATCGGCGGCATGGTGCTGCACGAGGGGGGCATCGCCGAGATGAAGACCGGCGAGGGCAAGACTCTCGTCGCGACGCTGCCGGTCTACTTGAACGCGCTGTCGGGCAAGGGCGTCCACGTCGTCACCGTCAACGACTACCTCGCGGCCCGCGACGCCGAGTGGATGGGGCAGGTCTACCGCTTCCTCGGGCTCACCGTCGGCACGATCGTGCACGGCCTCGACGACGAGCAGCGCAAGGACGCCTACGCCTGCGACATCACCTACGGGACCAACAACGAGTACGGTTTCGACTACCTGCGCGACAACATGAAGTACGAGATGTCCCAGCTGGCGCAGCGGGGGCACAACTTCGCGATCGTCGACGAGGTCGACTCGATCCTGATCGACGAGGCGCGCACGCCGCTGATCATCTCAGGCCCGGTCGACGACCGCTCGGAGCTCTACGTCACCGTCGACGCGCTGATGCCGATGCTGGTGCCGGCCCACTACGACCTCGACGAGAAGCAGCGCACCGTCTCGCTCACCGAGGAAGGCAACGAGTTCATCGAGGATGCGCTCCGCGACGCCGGCATCCTCAAGGAGGGCGACCTCTACGACGGCCACAACGTCACCATCGTCCACCACGTGAACCAGGCGCTTCGCGCCAACACCCTGTTCACGCGCGACAAGGACTACATCGTCAAGAACGACGAGGTGGTAATCATCGACGAGTTCACCGGCCGCATGATGCAGGGTCGGCGTTACTCGGAGGGCCTGCACCAGGCGTTGGAGGCCAAGGAGCGGGTGACGATCCAGCCCGAGAACCAGACGCTGGCCTCGATCACCTTCCAGAACTTCTTCCGGCTCTACGACAAGCTCGCCGGCATGACCGGCACGGCCTCGACCGAAGCCGACGAGTTCGCCGAGATCTACAAGCTCGAAGTCGTCGACATCCCGACCAACAAGGAGGTCGAGCGCGTCGACGAGGACGACCAGGTTTACCGGACCGTCGAGGAAAAGTACGCCGGCATCATCGAGGAGATCGAGACGGCGCATGCGCGCCACCAGCCGATCCTCGTCGGCACCGGCTCGATCGAGAAGTCGGAGCTGATCGCGGAGCTGCTGAAGAAGGCCGGCTTCACCCTGCTCGATTATTCCGACCCGAACGCGCTGACCGACGTCTACGCCGCAGCGCGCGAGGGACGCGTGACCAAGCGCTTCGCGGTGCTGAACGCCCGCTTCCACGAGCAGGAGGCCTACATCGTCGCCGAGGCCGGCGTGCCGGGCGCGATCACCATCGCCACCAACATGGCCGGCCGCGGAACCGACATCAAGCTCGGCGGAAACGTCGAGATGCGCGTCGAGAAGGAGCTCGCCGGGCTTGAGGACGGCCCGGAGCGCGACGCCCGGGTCGCCGCGATCAAGGCCGAGATCGCCGAGAACCGCACCAAGGTGCTGGCGTCGGGCGAGCCGGCCAACCCCGAGGCCGGCCGCAAGAAGGCGCTTCCGGGCGGCCTCTACATCATCGGCACCGAGCGCCACGAATCGCGCCGCATCGACAACCAGCTTCGCGGCCGCTCCGGCCGCCAGGGCGACCCCGGCCGCTCCAAGTTCTTCCTGTCGCTGCAGGACGACCTGATGCGGATCTTCGGCTCCGACCGCATGGACGGCATGCTGCAGAAGCTCGGCCTGGAGCAGGGCGAGGCGATCATCCACCCCTGGATCAACAAGGCGATCGAGAAGGCGCAGCAAAAGGTCGAGGCGCGCAACTTCGACATGCGCAAGAACGTGCTCAAGTACGACAACGTCATGAACGACCAACGCAAGGTGGTGTTCGAGCAGCGCCGCGACTTCATGGGCCAGGACAGCGTCGCCGAGACCGTCGAGGAGATGCGCCAGGCGACGATCGACGACCTCGTCGCGACCCACATCCCCGAGAACGCCTACGCCGAGCAGTGGGACGTGGTGGGCTTGCGCGAGCGCGTCACCGAGGTCCTGAACCTTCAGGAGCCGATCGAGGATTGGGCGAAGGAAGAGGGCATCGCCGACGAGGAGATGCGCGAGCGCCTGAAGAAGGCGGCCGACGCCGCCTACGCCGCGCGCTCGGAGAAGAACGGCGCCGAGGTGATGACCTACATCGAGAAGCAGGTGCTTCTCCAGACCCTCGACCACCTTTGGCGCGAGCACCTCGTGACCCTCGACCACCTGCGGCAGGTGATCGGTTGGCGCGGCTTCGCCCAGCGCGACCCGCTGAACGAGTACAAGTCCGAGGCCTTCGACCTGTTCAATGGCCTCGTCACGCAGCTGCGCGAGCAGGTCACCAGCCAGCTCTCGCGCGTGGAGATCATGTTCCAGGAGCCGGAGGCGCAAGCGAACCCGTTCGGCCAGTCCCCCGGCCTGCCGCAGATGTTCGCCCAGCACCTCGATCCGGTCACCGGCGAGAACGAGATGGCCCGTGACGGCCGCGGCTCCGGCAGCGACGGCGGCGGCGGACCGGCCTACGGCTACGCGGCGCAGGGGCTCTCGGCCGACGGCGCCGTGCTGGAGCGCGACCCCGACGACGCCACCACCTGGGGCCGCGTCGCCCGCAACGAGCCCTGCCCGTGTGGCTCGGGCAAGAAGTACAAGCACTGCCACGGCAGCTACTCGGCCTGAGAGGGCGATTCTCCCTGCGCCTCTGCGGCAAAGGGAGAATCGCAGCGGGTATCCATGACGACCGTCTTCATCGCGGGCGCCGGCACCGAGATCGGCAAGACCTACGTCACGTCGGCGATCGTGCGGCGGCTGCGGGCCGACGGGCGTGACGTGCGGGCGCTGAAGCCCGTCGCGAGCGGCGTGCCGCCGGTGGGCGACCCCGGGTTCGCGGACAGCGACACGGCGTGGCTTCTGGCGGCGCAGGGCGTCGCAGTGTCGGAAAATTCGGTCGCGGCCTGCTCGCCCTGGCGCTACGCGGCGGAGCTCGCCCCTGACCAGGCGGCGGCGCTCGAGGGCCGCACGCTGGAACTCGAGGCGGTCGTCGCCTGGTGCCTCGAGCGGATGGAAGCCGAGGCCGGCACGCTGCTGATCGAGGGCGTCGGCGGCCTGATGAGCCCGGTCACCCAGGAGGCGACCGGCCTCGGCTGGCTCTGGTCGCTGGCCTGCCCCGCCATCCTGGTCTCGGGCAGCTACCTAGGGGCGATCAGCCACACGCTCACGGCCTACGAGACCTGCCGCGCCGCCGACGTGCCCGTGCTTGCGATCGTCGTCAACGAGAGCCCCGGCGCCCCGACGCCGCCGGAGACGGTCGCCGAGGCGATCGGCCGCCATGTCGAGGTGCCGGTGATCGTGATCGCTCGCGACGCGCCCTGCCCCGACGCGCTCGCCGCCCTGGTCTGACGCCCGGCCGACACACATCCTCGCGATCGTCGGCCACGGCGCACGGTTCCGATGGACGGGCGACCGGCGCCTGCTAGCGTCGCGCCAAGAAACGACGAGGGCGCCCGGTGAGCGAAAGTCATGACCGCGCGGAGGGCGGCGCGAAGCCTTCCGCCGCGCAGGGGTTCCGCCCCGCCCTGCTGCTCGGCGCGCTCGGCGTCGTCTACGGCGACATCGGCACCAGCCCGCTCTACGCCTACAAGGAGGCGGTCCGCGCCGCGAGCGGCGGCGGCAACGCCGACCCGATCGCGGTGGTCGGCGCCGTCTCGCTGATCCTGTGGGCGCTGATCCTGATCGTCTCGCTGAAGTACGCGGTGCTGATCCTGCGGGCCGACAACGGCGGCGAAGGCGGCATCGTCGCGATGCTGGCGCTGCTCGGCGCCCGACACGCCAAGCCGCACTCGTGGCAGGCGTTGCTGCTCGTCGTCGGGCTGATCGGCGCGGCCTTACTCTACGGCGACGGCGCGATCACCCCGGCGATCTCGGTGCTGTCGGCGATCGAAGGCCTGAAAGTCGATGCTCCCGCGCTCGGCCGCTACGTCGTGCCGATCACCATCGCGATCCTCGTCGCGCTGTTCCTGGTGCAGAGCAAGGGCGTCGCCTTCATCGGGAAGATCTTCGGGCCGGTGATGCTGCTGTGGTTCCTCGTCCTCACGCTGATGGGGCTCGGCGGAGTCCTGCACAAGCCGGAGATCCTGGCCGCCGCCAACCCGCTGAAGGCGGTGGAATTCCTGTTCCATGCCGGCTGGCACGTCAGCTTCGCGATGCTGGGCGCGGCCTTCCTCGCCGTCACCGGCGGCGAGGCGATGTATGCCGACCTCGGTCATTTCGGCGCCCGGCCGATCCGCATCGCATGGTTCGCCCTGGTGCTGCCGGCGCTGGTGATCAACTATTTCGGCCAGGGCGCGCTGCTGCTGGCCTCGCCCGATGCGATCGAGAACCCGTTCTACCGGCTCGCGCCGGGCTGGGCGCATTACCCGCTGATCGGGCTCGCCACGATGGCCACGGTGATCGCCTCGCAGGCGATCATCTCGGGCGTCTTCTCGCTCACCCAGCAATCGGTCCAGCTCGGCTTCCTACCGCCGATGCACATCGTCCAGACGGCATCCGAGGAGCGCGGGCAGATCTACGTGCCGGCGGTGAACTGGCTGCTCGCGGCGGCCACCATCGCCGCCGTCGTTGTGTTCGAATCCTCGGACGCCCTCGCCGGCGCCTACGGCATCGCCGTGTCGCTGCTGATGGCGATCACCACGCTGCTCGCCGCGCTGATCGCCCGCAAGTGGGGCTACAACCTCGTCGCGATCCTCGCGGTGAACGGTTTCTTCCTGGTGATCGACCTCGTCTTCCTCGGGGCCAACAGCGTAAAGCTGTTCGAGGGCGGCTGGTTTCCGCTGGTCCTCGCCGGCATCGTCGCGCTGATGATGCTGACGTGGCGGCGCGGCAACCAGCTCGTCGAGGAGGCGCGCGCCGGCCTGCGGCAGCCGGAGGACGCGTTCCTCGCCGGGCTCCAGCACCGCGACCTCGTCCGGGTGCGGGGCACCGGGGTGTTCCTGTCGGCGGCGACGCACGGCATCCCGCTGCACCTGTCGCGCTTCGTCGAGCGCAGCCATGCCCTCCCCGAGCGGGTGCTGATCGTCTGCGCCCAGTACGAGGAGACCCCGACGGTGCCGCGGGACGAGCGCGGGCACGTCACGATCCTGGCCCCCGACTTCTACCGGGTGACCCTGCGCTACGGCTTCATGGAGGACGCCTCGATCCCCGACGGGTTGGCCTGCGCCGTCGAGCACCGCCGGCTGCCGCCGCAGATGCTCGACGACCTCACGGTGTTCATCGGCCACGAGACCATCATCCCGAAGAACGACCACCGTGGCATGCAGCCCTGGCGCGAGAGCCTCTACGCCTTCATGCAGCGAAACGCCGAGCGCACAGGCGCCTTCTTCGGCGTTCCGACCCGGCAGGTGGTGGAGGTGGGGACCGAGATCGAGATCTAGCAGGCTGCTGCAGAAGTCTGGTGTTACGCTCGGTTTGGATCGTTATCGGTGTTTGCCACGGATTGGCCGACGTCCGAGAGGCTGGATTCTGCCTCTTCGATGGGAGCCCGGGTTACGGGCCGCGTCT
>NZ_VRVF01000180.1:0-1405 GCF_008040045.1 Methylobacterium sp. WL8
TCGCCGCGCGGGTAGCGCAGCGCGATCGGGCCGGAATCGTGCGCGTGGCAGGTCGCCACCATGTGCACCAGCTCGGCCTCGTCGGCCGCCGCCATCACCGTCATGTTCGGCAGGCAGCACAGATACGCCAGGTCGAACGCGCCCGCATGCGTCGCCCCGTCCGCCCCCACCAGGCCCGCCCGGTCGAGGGCGAAGCGAACGGGAAGGTTCTGCAGCGCCACGTCGTGGATGACCTGGTCGTAGGCCCGCTGCAGGAAGGTCGAGTAGATCGCCACGAACGGCTTGTAGCCCTCCGTCGCGAGACCTCCGGCGAACGTCACCGCATGCTGCTCGGCGATGCCGACGTCGAAGGTCCGGTCGGGATGCGCCTTGCCGAACAGGTCGATGCCGGTGCCGCCCGGCATCGCCGCGGTGATCGCCACCACCTTCTCGTCGGCGTCCGCCGCCTTGATCAGGCTCTCGCCGAACACCCGCGTGTAGGCCGGCGCGTTGGCCTTGGCCTTGGTCTGCACCCCCGAGAGCACGTCGAACTTCACCACGCCGTGGTAGCGGTCGGCCGACGCCTCGGCCGGGGCGTAGCCCTTGCCCTTGCGCGTCACGACGTGCAGCAGGATCGGACCCTGCTCGCTGTCGCGCACGTTCTTCAGCACCGGCAGCAGGTGGTCGAGGTTGTGCCCGTCCACCGGCCCGACGTAGTGGAAGCCCATCTCCTCGAACATCGTGCCCGAGCCGACGATCAGCCCGCGGGCGAACTCCTCGGCCTGCGCCGCACGCTGGTAGATCGCCTTCGGCAGCAGCTTGCCGAGCTGCTTGGCGGTCTCGCGCAGGCCGCGATACGCCCCGCCCGACGCCAGGCGCGCGAGGTAGGCCGACATCGCGCCGACAGGGGGCGCGATCGACATGTCGTTGTCGTTCAGGATCACGATCAGCCGCGAGTGCAGCGCGCCGGCGTTGTTCATCGCCTCGTAGGCCATGCCCGCCGACATCGAGCCGTCGCCGATCACCGCGATCATGTTGCGGCGCTTGGGCGCCTCGTGCCCGCGCGCCTTCTCGGCCGCCGCGTGGAGATCCCGCGCCACCGCCATGCCCAGCGCCGCCGAGATCGAGGTCGAGGAATGCGCCGCCCCGAACGGGTCGTACTCGCTCTCCGAGCGCTTGGTGAAGCCCGACAGCCCGCCGCCCTGCCGCAGCGTCCGCATCCGGTCGCGCCGGCCGGTCAGGATCTTGTGCGGGTAGGCCTGGTGCCCGACGTCCCACACGATCCGGTCGTCGGGCGTGTCGAACACGTGGTGCAACGCCACCGTCAGCTCGACCACCCCGAGCCCGGACCCGAGATGCCCGCCCGTCACCGACACGGTCTCGATCATCTCAGACCGAACCGCCTCCGCAACCGCCGGAAGGTCGC
>NZ_VRVF01000181.1:0-1373 GCF_008040045.1 Methylobacterium sp. WL8
AAGCAGCGGCTCAATCACCGCCCACTCCGCATCCGTCAGGTCAAACCGCGCCATCCTCGGTCCTCCATTCGGAAAACCAACGACCCACCGCCCAAACCGTGCCAACCGTTATGGGTTCACGACCTAGGACTGCGCTGACGCCTCTGCTGTGAGGAGAGCGTCGGCGAGTTGGGTGATGCGCTCACGCCAGGCGAGGGGATGAAGCCAGCGTTCCGGGATGGCGGACGCGCCGTAGAGGGCACCGGCGAGCTGGCCGGTGACCGCACCGACCGTATCCGCGTCATCAGCGAGGTTGACGGCGAGAGTGACGGCTTCCTCGAAGGTGGTGGTGGTGCCCACAGCCCACAGGGCGGCTTCGAGCGTGTGAAGGACGTAGCCGGAGGAGCGGATCTGCTTGCGGGTTTTGCCGCGCCAGGAGCCCTGGGCGATTTCATGAATGGCGGCGTCGCCAGTTCGTTTTACGGGGGTGAGGTCGTCGTCCATGCCGCTGATGAAGTGCCGGGGGCGCAGACCGTCGGTGTCGGCGCCGATCCAGGGGCGTGGACGCAGCACGTCGGGTTGGCCGAGAATGGCTTCGCGGAGCAGCTGGACGAAGTAGGCACAGGCCTCAACCGCCTGAGGAGCGCCGTGGGTCGTTCGGCTTTGTGCCTCTGCGATTCGTTCGGCTTCGCCGGGGTTATGAAGGGTGACGAGGGCGACGGGGGCGAGCCGCATCAGGGAGCCGTTGCCGGCGGTGTCGGGATCGGTTGAGCCAGCGTAGGGATCGCCGTTGCGTTCGAAGCGGACCAAGGCTTCGCGCGTGGCGATGCCGACGTCGAAACATTGACCCGTGCAGGAATTGTCGCCGTTTCGAAACCACGCGACAAAGCGGGTCATGAGGTCGGCGGGGTCGAAGCCGGGGGCATGAAGGAGGCTCTCCGCGAGGGCCAGCTGCTGGGAGGTATCGTCAGTCCATTCCCCGGGCGCGAGCTGGAAGGGGCCTCCGCCGGTCATCTCGGTGTGCTGAGGGAGGATATCCCGGCGGCTGAATTCGAGGGTGGTGCCGAGCGCGTCACCGACCGCGAAACCGAGGAGGGCGCCACGGGCACGTTCGAGCACGCCCGGGGCCGGATGAAGTGGCTGGTTCACGATGAAGCTCCGGAGGTGGCGGTCGGATGAGTCCGAACGGGAGCTGAAGGTTCACATAGACGCCGGGTTTCTTGACGGGTGGGTTTGGCCTCAGAAACGGAATGGGATGCAGAGGTAACGGAATAGCACCCAGCTAAGGCACTGCCACTGATAGTGAAGTTGGGCGCACCGGGGACTGCCAGAAGGAATTAGCTTGGCAGGGCGGTGCGAGAGTGCGGCGGGGGAGCCGTTGGGTAGGGGTAGCC
>NZ_VRVF01000182.1:0-1362 GCF_008040045.1 Methylobacterium sp. WL8
CGCCTGACGCCACCCGCCGGGGCGGGTGGCGTCAGGCGTCCTCGTCGTCGCCCTCGGGCGGTGCCAGATCCTGATGGTAGGGAGCCGGTGCGGGTAAGCCGAAGTGCTCGGCCGCAAGGCGGGACACGTCGGCCAAGGCGCTCTCGCCCCACCACTCGCCCAGGTCGTTGAGGGCAGCCTTGAGCATGATGCCCGGAAGGGTCCGCATCGGCTCGTTGATGAAGGGGTCGGCCAAGTGAGCCAGGGCGGTGCAGAGCGCGTTTCCCGCGTCCCACGCCTCGGCGCACCCGTGAACGGCCTTCGCCGCGTGGAGCCGCGCGAGCCAAGCGTTCCCTACGGCCTCGTCGCGCCACCCTGGAAAGGGAGCGGCCTCGGCTTCGGCAGCCTCGTTGCGGCGATGGGACTCGGCAAGCGCAGGGCCGAGGCGCTGCACAAGCGGTACGATTTCAGGAGCGAGCGCTAGGAACGCAGCCTCGCGGTCGCCGGCCTGGACCGTCGCAGCAAGCGCCGGCAGCGGCAGCGCCGCGGCCACGGAACCCGCCAACATGGCGCGGCGGCCTTGGCTCGTCTCGGGCGCGAAGCCGGCGGCCTTGGTCTTCATCGCCGCGAACCGCTCGCGCAGGGTCGGCTTAGGGGCGGCGGTCGGGGAACGCTTCAAGGGATTGCGCATGTCGGGATCTCCACGAAGGAGCCCGTGAGCCGTCCGGCCCAGGGCGAGGGGCGGGAAGGGTTCAGAGCAGCGAGGCGAGGCCCGTGAGGACGCAGCCGCCACCGATGATCGCCACGGCGGCCATCAGCTCGCCGGCAGCCGCGAGGGCGCGACCGAGGCGGGCAGGCGCCGCGACCGGGCGCAGATCGATCGTTGGGCCGATGAGCCGACCGGACGGCAAGGCCATCGGAAGGCGCTGGATCGGCTCGACACCGAGGCAGCGTGACAGCTCGGCCTCACGGACCTCGGCGATGGCCCAAGCGTCGGCGGCGCCCTGGCAGCGGTACGCGGCGGCGTTCGGCGCCTCCTCGGACAGCCACCAGCGAAGGTGACGGATCAGGCACAGCATTCCGGCCCGCGTCGCGCACGGGGTCGCGAGCAAGGCGTGCAGACTGTCGTGCGTCTCGTCGTCAGCGGCGTCGGCCGCGTCGCCATCGGGCGCGACCTGAAACACGCTCCATGCCTCGGAATGGCGTTCGATGGCCGCGAGGATGGGATCGGCGTGGAAGGGGATGCGCTCGGCATCGAGACGGAGAACGGGCAGGGTCAGGGCATGGGACATCGGTCGGGCTCCAAAGGGCTCGTGAGGGCAGGCAGGGAGGGCAAGGGGGAGGAGGCGCCAGCTACGGCGGCGGGCGCGGCTCGATGGGGGC
>NZ_VRVF01000183.1:0-1359 GCF_008040045.1 Methylobacterium sp. WL8
AATATAATAAGCCGAGATCGCGATTTTGTTATTGACAGAATATTTAGTCGTTCTAAAACAAATTACCTTTTCGACGCGGAAGTTTATAATAGTATCAACCATGACCTAGCTGAGGCCGCTTCGATAAGTCAATCATATGACCCGTATGAACATTTCGCGAGGCATGGGGCCTGGGAAAACAGGCCGGTGGTTCGAGAAGAACATGTGGCGAGTATTTTAGCGCAAATCAGTAAAAGCTACGAATCTTTGAAAAATGGTTTCTTAAGACAATTTGCTCAGTCGCAGTTGATTTCTGATAAGCACATAAAATTTATTCGTGAGGAATTTGTAACAATAATCCTGCACTCTCAAGCAAATCATTTTATGAGGCCAATCGCTCACGCTTTGGCAAACGCCTTAGTTCAGGCTGGCGTCCGTACACAAATATGCGATGAAAACGCCGATGGTGTCGAGCATGCGACAACACCTATTATAATTGCCCCACACGAATTTTTTACATTTAAGCTGCCAATTAAATTGGATAGGTACGCATTAATTCGTAAATCCATACTTTTTAATACTGAACAGATCGGCTCGCCGTGGTTTTCGAGTATAATGGGCGTTATTTTTGGCTCCCGTGGGGTTATTGACATTAATTTTCAAAGTTCTGAAGTATTTAAAAAGTCAAATATTCCGAGCTGTTATGTACTGCCTCCCATAGATCGAAGGCTTCGCAATGTTTTTTTAGCTGAAAATAATGGACAACACCCGTTATTTAGCTGGATCCGAAGTAATGTGAAAAGTGACGGGTTCCCAGATAGGCCATATTCCGACCGTGATCTAGATCTCTTTTTTGCGGGAAATAAAACGTTCCTAAGAACTAGAACTATTGCCAAGTCAGCTCCATATCTAGCGTCTAGAAATTGTTTTATTTCGTATACCGACTCGCCGCCTAGCACAATACCTACTGACGACACAAGTATATTGCTATTTTCTGGGTATATGAATATTGTTTCTAATACCAAACTAGTGTTAGCCCTTCCCAGATACAGTATTGGTTATTTTGAATGGGAACGTTTTGTAGCACAAGGATTTGCAAACGGAGCATGTGTTATAGCGTCAAACCCTCTAAAGTCTCCATTCTTCGAACCTGATATTAATTATGTTGATGCGCCTCTACGAAATTTATCTTCATACTTGAAATGGTTACTTGAAACTCGAGATGGCGCAGACTCCGCACAAGCTATAATAGATACCTCTCGCCAAGTTCTAGAAGAAGAAATGAGCCCTACGCGAGTGGGTAATTTTATTGTGTCGTTTCTATCTTCTTTGGACAAGGATCAGTCAGATGACTTTTAATTATGGGGCGCGACTTATAGC
>NZ_VRVF01000184.1:0-1333 GCF_008040045.1 Methylobacterium sp. WL8
CTAGCAGGCTGCTGCAGAAGTCGCTGGCAGGCTTGTCGCGGAGATGATTCACTCTGTTAGAGGCAGGGGTGGGATCAGGCGATGCGCGGGCGCGGAGATCGGTCGGAGAACCTGTTCAGCTACGTCCGCCTGGAGGAACGCGTACCGGCCGATCATCCTCTGCGTCCGATCCGGGCGCTGGCGGACGAGGTTCTGGCCGGGCTGAGCGACCGCTTCGAGGGCCTGTACTCAGGACTGGGCCGCCCCTCGATCCCGCCTGAGATGCTGCTGCGTGCCACGCTGCTGCAAGCCTTCTTCTCGGTGCGCTCTGAGCGGATGCTGATGGAGCAGATCGATTACAATCTGCTGTTTCGCTGGTTCGTGGGGTTGGAGATCGATGCCGCGATCTGGCACCCGACGGTGTTCACGCACAACCGTGATCGGCTGCTGGAAGCGGACGTCGCCCGCGCCTCCCTGTCGGGGCTGCTGGCGCTCAAGCCGGTCAAGCGGCTGTTGTCGAGCGACCACTTCTCGGTCGACGGCACGATGATCGAGGCATGGGCCTCGATGAAGAGCTTCCGCCCCAAGGACGGTTCGGGCGAACCGCCAGGACCGGGCCGCAACGGCGAGCGCGACTTCCGCCGCGAGAAGCGCTCGAACGAGACCCACGCCTCGACCACCGACCCGGACGCCCGGCTCTACCGCAAGGCGGACGGTCAGGAGAGCCGGCTGTGCTACCTCGGGCATGCGCTGATGGAGAACCGCAACGGCCTGGTGGTGGACGCGGCTCTCACCCACGCCACCGGCACGGCCGAGCGCGAGGCCGCCCTGGCCATGCTCGATCGCCTGCCCCGTCGGCACCGGATCACGCTGGGCGCGGACAAGCTCTTCGATGTGGAAGCCTTCGTCGGCGATCTGCGGGCGCGGCAGGTGACGCCGCACATCGCGATCAACGGGGCAGTGTCCAAGACCGGCAAGGTGCGCAAGACCGCCCTCGACGGCCGCACCACCCGGCACGCCGGCTACGCGATCAGCCTGCGGTCTCGCAAGCGGATCGAGGAGGTCTTCGGCTGGATCAAGGCCCAGGCCGGGTTCGCCAAGGTGAAGGTCCGATCCCTGCCCAAGGTCGAGGCGGTCTTCACCTTCGCAGCCATCGCCTACAACCTCGTGCGCTTACCGAGGCTTCTGGCCGGAGCAGGCGCATGAGGGGCGACCCGAGCCGGGCGCAGACGCGGCCCGTAACCCGGGCTCCCATCGAAGAGGCAGAATCCAGCCTCTCGGACGTCGGCCAATCCGTGGCAAACACCGATAACGATCCAAACCGAGCGTAACACCAGACTTCTGCAGCAGCCTG
>NZ_VRVF01000185.1:0-1302 GCF_008040045.1 Methylobacterium sp. WL8
TAGCTATTCGGGAATATATATTGAGATATATTTCCACAAATCATTAGAAAAAGAGCTAAGTATGGATCACCTTCCCATAAGCATCCAGCACGCTCTCATGCATCATCTCGGATAGCGTCGGGTGCGGGAAGACCGTGTGCATCAGGTCTTCCTCGGTGGTGATTTATCGTTGTAGGTCATGGGGTTAAGCATTTGCTCTACGCTTTGTCGGAGCCCCCAGAAACGATCGTTGTTCGGGCCGGTCACAAACTGGTCACAGCGAGCATCACGTGGCATCGATTCGTAAGCGCAATGGTAAATGGCAAACGCAAGTTCGGGTGAAAGGCTCCCCTCCCCTCACTCGATCGTTTCTGTCTAAGGCCGACGCACAATCCTGGGGGCGTAAGACAGAGGCAGAAGCGGATCGTCGTGGATTGCCTTCGGGCCTCAAGGTTTTCGACAGTTTGACGGTTGGTGACATCCTTCTTCGGTATCTCGCTGAGGTCACCCCATCGAAAAAGGGCGCTGTTCGTGAAGGCATGGCCGTCCGTGCTCTCCTACGACATTCACTCGCAAAAGTGCCGCTCAGTGCGGTTACGGTGGCTCAAGTGGCACACCATCGAGACCTGCGACTTCAAACCATCAAGCCAAGTAGCATAAATCGTGAGCTTGCGATCTACCGTCATGCTTTCGAGGTTGCCCGGAAAGTATGGAACGTTCCTCTGCCGGAAAATCCCTTCGCTATGGTTCAGAAGCCTCAGGCTTTGGACTCCCGTTCGCGGCGATTGGAAATCGGAGAATGGAAAATACTCAGGGAAGCCTGTTGTCGCTCGAGAAACCCATACATCTTACCGATGGTAGAGTTATGTCTTGAAACAGCAATGAGGCGTGGCGAGGTCTTGGCGTTAAGATGGCGTGATATAAACGTTATAAAGAGAACCTTGCATATACCGATAGCAAAGAACGGCCATGCTCGAACGATACCAGTCACACTTAGAGCTCTTGAGATACTGAACGAACGCCGATTTGGAGCTTGTAATGACGCCCGCGTTTTCCCGACAACTGAGGATGCGTTGAAGATGGCGTGGCGTCGCGTCATGCTACCTTGTTCGTTACCTGATTTCAGATGGCACGATCTTCGACATGAAGCGATATCGAGATTTTTCGAACTAGGTTTGTCGATCGCCGAGGTAGCGGTCATTAGTGGTCATAGAGATTTTAAGTTACTTTTTCGATACACACATCTGCGTCCGGAAGACATATCTTCAAAGCTCGCAAAGTTTAACGATATTTCTCCATGAAATACACTTATCATATCACGGA
>NZ_VRVF01000186.1:0-1268 GCF_008040045.1 Methylobacterium sp. WL8
TGGCCTGCCTCCTGAAAAGTGGTCCTCCCTGAGGTATGGCTTCAAGCCATGTGGAGGATATTTTCATGGGACGGAAGAAGCATACGGCTGAAGAGATCGTCGCCAAGCTGCGTCAGGTCGATGTCTTGGTGTCGCAAGGACGCAAGGTTGCTGAAGCAATCCGATCCATCGAGGTGACGGAAGTCACGTACTATCGCTGGCGTTCCGAGTACGGCGGTCTGAAGGGCGATCAGGTCAAGCGGCTGAAGTCCTTGGAGACTGAGAACCAGCGTCTTCGTCGAGCGATCTCCGACCTGACCCTGGAGAAGCTGATCCTGAAGGAGGCCGCCTCGGGAAACTTCTGAGCCCGGCTCGCCGCCGGGCTTGTGTCGACTACGTCGTTGCCGAGCATGGCGTCTCGGAACGCTTCGCCTGCCGTGTTCTGGGCCAGCATCGTTCGACACAGCGCAAATGCGCCGTCTTGATCGAGGACGAAGCCGCCCTGACGGCTGCGATCATCGCGTTGGCCCTCCAGTACGGCCGTTACGGCTACCGTCGGATCACGGCCTTGCTCCGGCGCGACGGCTGGACGGTGAACGTGAAGCGGGTCGAACGGATCTGGCGACAGGAAGGCCTTAAGGTCCCCGCTCGCCAACCGAAGCGGGCACGCCTCTGGCTCAACGATGGCTCATGCCGACGACTGCGACCGGAGCGACCGGACCACGTCTGGTCCTACGACTTCGTCGAGCACCGCACGCATAATGGGCGCAAATACCGGATGCTGAACGTCATCGACGAGTTCACGCGCGAGTGTCTGGCAATCCGTGTATCTCGCAAGCTGAAGGCACTCGACGTGATCGATGTTCTCTCGGATCTGTTCAGCCTGCGCGGTGTGCCGGGTCATATCCGCTCGGACAATGGGCCGGAGTTCATCGCTAAAGCCGTTCAGGACTGGATCGCGGCGGTGGGATCGACGACCGCCTACATCGAGCCGGGCAGTCCGTGGGAGAACGGCTATTGCGAGAGCTTCAACGCGAAGCTGCGGGATGAGCTCCTCAACGGCGAGGTGTTCTACACCCTCAAGGAGGCCTGCGTCGTGATCGAGCAATGGCGTAGGCACTACAACAGCATCCGGCCGCACTCGTCGCTCGGCTACCACCCGCCTGCACCGGAGGTCGTCATCTGGCCAACGGAACCGAGCAGATCAGCGCCGCTCGCTCACCCCGCCATCGTCACACGGCCGACGATGCACTAACTTCGAACCTGGGCCACCGAATGGGGGCAGGCCA
>NZ_VRVF01000187.1:0-1253 GCF_008040045.1 Methylobacterium sp. WL8
GGTCGTGTCCCTAGGCGTGGTGTAGCTTGGTGAGGGCCACCACGATCACCGGCTTGGGCCGGGACGATCAGGCTGCGAGGGTGGGCAGGCTGACGAGGGGATCATCGCCGATCGGGGCGATGCTTTCCAGGGTCATGTAGCGCGACCGCTGGACGGCCCATTCGTCATTCTGTTCGAGCAGGATCGCGCCGACGAGGCGGGTGATGGCAGCCTCGTTGGGGAAGATGCCGACCACCTCGGTCCGGCGCTTGATCTCGCCGTTCAGGCGCTCCAACGGATTGGTCGAGTGCAGCTTGACCCGGTGGGCGGCTGGGAAGCCCATATAGGCCAGCACGTCGGGCTCGGCAGCGTCCATCAGGGCGGCGAGCTTGGGCACCTTGGGGCGGAGCTGGTCGGCCACCCGCCGCCATTGCTGACGGGCCGCCTCGGCATCATCCTGGGCGAAGGCGGTGGCGATGAAGGCCGACACGACGCGCCGCCCGCTGCGGCCGGCATGGGCGAGTACGTTCCTCATGAAGTGCACCCGGCAACGCTGCCAGGTGGCGTTCATCACCTTGACCACCGAGGCCTTGATGCCCTCGTGCGCATCCGAGATCACCAGCTTGACCCCTCGCAAACCGCGCCGGGCGAGCTTGCGCAGGAAGGCGGTCCAGAACGTCTCGGCCTCGGAGGGTCCGACGTCCATGCCCAACACCTCCCTTCGGCCGTCGCTGTTGACGCCGACCGCCACGATGACGGCGACTGAGACAATCCGGCCCTCGCTCCTAACCTTCACGTAGGTGGCGTCGATCCAGAGATACGGCCACTCGCCTTCGATGGGTCGGTCGAGGAACGCGCCGACCCGTTCGTCGATCTCCTGGCACAGGCGCGAGACCTGGCTCTTCGACACGCCCGTGCCGCCCATGGCCTGGACCAGATCATCTACGGAGCGGGTCGAGATGCCCTGGATGTAGGCCTCCTGGATCACCGCCGTCAGCGCTTTCTCGGCCATGCGTCGTGGCTCCAGGAAACCGGGGAAGTACGAGCCCTTGCGCAGCTTAGGGATACGTAACTCCACCGTGCCGGCCCGCGTCTGCCAGTCCCGGTCGCGATACCCATTGCGCTGGACCAGACGCTCGGCGCTCTTCTCGCCGTGGGCCGCGCCGGTCAGGCCGCCCACCTCCAGCTCCATCAGTCGCTCGGCTGCAAAACCGATCATCTCACGCAGCAGATCGGCGTCGGCACTCTTCTCCATCAGCCCGCGCAGGGCCATG
>NZ_VRVF01000188.1:0-1193 GCF_008040045.1 Methylobacterium sp. WL8
TACGCGTTGATGGCGGCGACGACGCCGGCGCCGACGGTGCGTCCGCCTTCGCGGATGGCGAAGCGCAGCTTCTCCTCCATGGCCACCGGCACGATCAGCGTGACGTCCATGGTCACGTTGTCGCCCGGCATCACCATCTCGGTGCCTTCCGGCAGCACGCAGACGCCGGTGACGTCGGTGGTGCGGAAGTAGAACTGCGGCCGGTAGTTGGTGAAGAACGGCGTGTGGCGGCCGCCCTCCTCCTTGGTCAGGATGTAGGCCTCGGCCTTGAACTTGGTGTGGGGCTTCACCGAACCCGGCTTGCACACGACCTGGCCGCGCTCCACGTCCTCGCGCTTGGTGCCGCGCAGCAGCACGCCGACGTTGTCGCCCGCCTGGCCCTGGTCGAGCAGCTTGCGGAACATCTCGACGCCCGTGACCGTCGTGGTCTGGGTGTCGCGGATGCCCACGATCTCCACCGTCTCGCCGACCTTGACGATGCCGCGCTCGACGCGACCCGTCACCACCGTGCCGCGGCCCGAGATCGAGAACACGTCCTCGATCGGCATCAGGAACGGCATGTCGATCGGACGCTCCGGCTGCGGGATGTAGTCGTCGACCGTCTTCATCAGCGCCAGCACCGCGTCGTGCCCGACCGCCTTGTCGCCGTTGTCGAGCGCGACCTTGGCCGAGCCCTTGGTGATCGGGATGTCGTCGCCGGGGAAGTCGTACTTCGACAGCAGCTCGCGCACCTCCATCTCGACGAGCTCGAGCAGCTCGGCGTCGTCGACGAGGTCGACCTTGTTCAGGAACACCACCAGCGCCGGCACGCCGACCTGGCGGGCGAGCAGGATGTGCTCGCGGGTCTGCGGCATCGGGCCGTCGGCCGCCGACACCACCAGGATCGCGCCGTCCATCTGCGCGGCGCCCGTGATCATGTTCTTCACGTAGTCGGCGTGCCCGGGGCAGTCGACGTGCGCGTAGTGCCGGTTGGCCGTCTCGTACTCGACGTGCGCCGTCGAGATCGTGATCCCGCGCGCCTTCTCCTCGGGTGCCTTGTCGATCTGGTCGTAGGCCGTGAACGTCGCCCCGCCGGACTCCGCCAGGACCTTCGTGATCGCCGCCGTCAGCGACGTCTTGCCGTGGTCGACGTGACCGATCGTGCCAATGTTGCAGTGCGGCTTCGTGCGGGCAAACTTCTCTTTGGCCATGGT
>NZ_VRVF01000189.1:0-1093 GCF_008040045.1 Methylobacterium sp. WL8
AAGACATCGACCTGACGCAGCTTGGCGACGATCTCTTCAGCCGTATGCTTCTTCCGTCCCATGAAAATATCCTCCACATGGCTTGAAGCCATACCTCAGGGAGGACCACTTTTCAGGAGGCAGGCCACTCGACCACTGCTGCGACGCCTGGAACAAGATCGTCGCCCAGCCCTGGCGCATCATGTCCATCGGAATGCGCCGATGGACCCATGGGTTCTGATCAACGAGGGTTGGTATAAGTTCGCGATAGCCCGCATCTCGGGTGCACCCTCACGCAGCACGTAGCCACGGCCCCAGATCGTCTCGATGTAGTTCTTGCCGCCTGATGCGTTGGCGAGCTTCCTGAGCAGCTTGCAGATGAACACGTCGATGATCTTCAACTCGGGCTCGTCTATGCCGCCTTAGAGATGGTTGAGGAACATCTCCTTGGTGATCGTCGTGCCCTTCCGCAGGGCAAGGAGTTCCAGCATCTGGTACTCCTTGCCGGTAAGCGGGACCCGCGTTCCAGCAATCTCGACGACCTTCTGATCGAGATTGATGACCATGCCTTCGATATCGATCACCGACTCGGCGTGCCCTTGCGAGCGGCGGACAATCGCGTGGATGCGGGCGACGAGTTCGTCCCTGTGAAACGGCTTGGTCAGGTAGCCGTCGGCACCGAAGCCGAGCCCCTTCACCTTGTCCTCAATCGTGCTCAAGCCCGAGAGGATCAGGATGGGAGTCTGGATTTTCGCGACGCGAAGGCTGCGCAGCACATCGTAGCCGGACATGTCGGGAAGCGTCAGGTCGAGCAGGATGATGTCGTAGTCGTAGAGCTTGCCGAGACCGATCCCTTCCTCACCGAGGTCGGTGGTGTAGGCCACGAACCGCTCGGATTTGAGCATCAGCTCAACGCTTTGCGCGACAGCCGCATCGTCCTCGACTAGAAGAATACGCATTGCCAACCCCAGAAAATCTAAAAATCTCCTAGAGGCTGTTATGAACTGAAAGGGTGTGGTTTGCGTTTTTGGGCATGAGCGCAGGTCGTGCCGGCTATCCCTCTGACGTGTCCGATGAGGAATGGGCGCTGGTTGCGCCGTATCTGGCGTTGTTG
>NZ_VRVF01000018.1:0-71419 GCF_008040045.1 Methylobacterium sp. WL8
AAGCAGCGGCTCAATCACCGCCCACTCCGCATCCGTCAGGTCAAACCGCGCCATCCTCGGTCCTCCATTCGGAAAACCAACGACCCACCGCCCAAACCGTGCCAACCGTTATGGGTTCACGACCTAGTGGCAGGCGATGCCGGCCTTCTTCGGGCCGATCGCCTGGGCGAGGCGGCGGCCGACATGCAGCATCGCCTTCTCGACCAGGGCGAGCGTCGCCGCGTCGTCGTCGAGCTTGGCATATTCGTGGGCGACGATCAGGCCGTCGGCGATGCCTTCGAGCAGGCCGACCCGTTCGGCCGCCGGGTCGATCGCCTCGGGCGTCGGCGCCTCCGCGACCGGCGTCGCGCAGCGATCGAGGACCGCCTGCGAGGCCTCGACCGTCTTGCGGGTCTCCTCGATGATCTCGCGCATCTCGGCGACGAGCGAAGGCTGGACCGCGACCTTCGGGTGATCGATGCTCATGCTGTACCTGCCCCCACGACGACGGCAGATTGCATCCTGTGGTTGATATTCGTCAACAGAATTCGCATGCCGCGCGACTCGCACGGCCCATCGCGCGGCGTGAGCGCCGTCCGAACGCGAACGAGCCGCACCCGTTTCCGGGGCGGCTCGTCGGGGCCGTCAGCTTCGCGACCCCGCAGGGTCGCGCCGGGAGACTTACTTGATCAGCGTCAGCAGGGCCTTGCCGGCGGGGGACTTCAGCTCCTTGGCGTCGAGGGTGCCGTCGCCGTCCGGGTCGGCGGCCTTGAAGCGGTCGGCGACGGCGGCGAGGTATTCCTTCTTGTCGACCGTGCCGTCCATGTCCGGGTCGGCCTGCTTCAGGCCGGCGACGCTCAGGCGCCCCTTCAGCTCCTTCTTGTCGAGGGTGCCGTCGGAATCCTTCTCGAGGCGGTCGAAGGTCGCCGAGGCGGTGGCCTCGATCTCCTTCATGTCGACGGTGCCGTCGTTGTCGGTGTCGATCATCTTGACGGCCTGCGCGCCGCTCATCGGCTTGGCGAACGCGACCGGGGCGGCCAGGGTGGCGGTAGCCAGGACGAGGGCGGCGAAGCTGTTGGAAAGACGAAGGGTCATTGCCGAATTCTCCCGAAACGTGTTGCGCGAAATCCCTACGCGTGCCTCTTGCACCGCACAAGCGCTTTTTCGATCTCATCGCTGAGGTTGCCCCGCGCGCCTGCGGGGACGGCGGTGCGGACGGGAGCCCAACGCGGCATTCCCCGCGGCGTTGCGGTATCCCCTCCGAATTGCCCGTCCCCCCGAGCCGCGAGATCCCGACCCGATGGCCGCCCGTCCGCTGATCCTCTATCCCGACCCGCGCCTCGACCTGCCGTCGGAGCCGGTCGGGGCCTTCGACGCCGACCTGCGCGACCTCGCCCGCGACGTGACGGAGGCCCTCGATGCGGCCGCGGCGGCCGGGTTGACCGCCGCCCATCTCGGGGTGCGGCGGCGCCTCGTCGTGCTGCGCCCGGAGCCCGGTGGCGCGGCCACGGTCTACGTCAACCCGGAGATCGTCGAGCGCTCGCCCGAGCGCGCCACCGCCCGGGAGGGCAGCGTCTCGATGCCCGGCGTGTCCGAGCCGGTCGAGCGGGCGGCCACGATCCGGGTGCGGTTCCACGACCTCGACGGGATCGAGCGTGAGGAGGCGGCGGACGGGTTCCGGGCCGCCTGCCTCCAGCACGAGATCGACCAGCTCGACGGCGTGTTCTGGATCGCGCGGCTCTCGCGCGTGCGCCGGGAACGGGCGGTGAAGCGCTTCGCCAAGCTGCGGGCGCAGGCCTGAATCCGCCCCCGTCGCGACGCCCCGGGCCCCGAGCCGTGCGGCGCTCGCGGCCTTGGCGCGCTGCCGGGCTGCGCTTAGGAAGAGGGATGCGTCTCGCGATCCTGCTCGCCACGTCCCTGTCCTGGCTCGCCGTGTACGGGCCTGCCCGAGCCCAGGCGCCGGCCAGGCCGGCCAAGGCCACGGCCCCGGTGCAAGGGCCGGTCGCCGCGCCGGTGATCGCCTGCCCGTCCCTGGCGAACTACCGCCTCCTGCGGCGGGAGGCGCCCGACGAGGCCGCCGCCCTCGCGCGCCTGGCCGACGCCAAGGCCGAGCACCTCGGCTGCACGGCGTACCCGCGAGACCGGGTCGCGGCGTTGGCCGACCACGTCGCGCTCGGCGGCGCGCAGTACGATTGCCTCGCCCTGCAGGGCACCGCGGTGTGCCAGTGGACGACGGCCGGCGCCGTGGACCTGCCGGCGCCCAAGCCGAAGCCGGCCTCCCCCGACAGGCCCCGGCGCTGAGGCGTCGCCGGGCGGGGATCGCTTGCGTCCCCAAGATCAGAACCGTGCGGTCAGGAACACCCGGACGTTGCGGCCCGCGAGCAGGATCTCGTCCTTCTTGAACGACGCGGAGTTGCGGATGCGGTCGTCGAGGAGGTTGCGGCCGGCGACGCCCAGCGTCACCGCGCTGGCGCCGTAGACGGCCGGGTCGAGGGGCCGGGTGTAGCTCACCTCGGCGCGCAGGTCGTCGAAGCCCGGCGTCGTCGTCTCCAGCGGCGCGACCTCGGTGTGGGCGAAGGCGTGCAGCAGGAACACGCGGGCGTACCACCCGTCCGCCCGCACGAACGCGCCTCCGCCGACCCGGTGGGGCGGGATCCGCGGCACGTAGGTGCCGTCGTCGAACTGGGCGCGGACGAAGTCGTACTGCGCGTCGAGGCCGGCCCAGCCGTCGCCCACCGGGATCAGGTCGAGCTGCGCGCCGATTTCGGCGCCGGAGAAGGTGGCGTTGCGCTGCGAATAGACGATCTGCTGCAGGTCGTCGTCCGAGCCGCAGGAGGCGAAGGCGTCGCCGCAGCGCGTGCCGGTCTCGCGCTTGTAGATGAAGCCGGTGTAGCGGGTGACGTAGCCCGTCGCGTCGAGGCGCAGCGGCCCTTCCGCCCGGCGGATGCTGGCCTCGACGGTGCGCGCCCGCTCCTTCCTGAGGTCGGGATCGCCGATCTCGAAGGTCGCGGTCGCGTCGTGCGCCCCCCGCGAGTACAGCTCGAAGGCGGTGGGCGCGCGCTCGACGTAGGACCCGTTCAGGCTCGCGACGAAGCCGTAGGGCAGGTCCTGCAGGGCGCCGAAGCTGAGGCTCTTGGGCGCGAACCGGCGGCGGCGGCCGAAGGCCAGCGGGTCCTCGCCCGCCACCGGCAGGTAGTCTCCCGGAAACCGCGTCGCCGTGCCGGTGGAGCGGTCGCCCTCGATCCGCCCGGCTGCCTGGAAGCGCAGGCCGTGGCCGATGTCGAGCTGCTCGAACAGGTAGGCGGCGTTCGACCGGGAATCGGTCGGCGCCAGCAGGGTGCCCGCCTCGCCCGAGGTCCCGATCTCGCGCCGCCCGGCCTGGAGGCCGAGCGCGCCGGTCAGCGTGCCGAGGGCGGTGAAGACCGGCACGTGCTGCAGCTCGACGCGGCCCTCGGCCTCGCGGTTCTTGAAGGTCGCCTGCACCCCGTCGATCCCGTCCTCGCCGAGGCCGATCTCCTGGTGCTTGTAGACCGAGCCGCCGGCCCAGAACCGGATCACCTCGAACGGTCCTTCGAGCGGCCGATACTCGCCGCGGGCCAGCACCCGGTCCTGGTTCGGGTTCAGGCGCGTGCGGCTGTCGGCCGCCTCGCCGCCTGGGATCTGATAGAGCGCGTCGTAGTGGCTGAACGAGATCCCGACGAAGCCGCGGTCGCCGATCGCCGAGATGCCGACCGCGCCGCCCTGCGAGCGGTTGGCGGAGTTCGCCTGGAGGCCGGCGGGCGTGTCGTAGCTGTCGGCCCCGGTCCTGAAGCCGTCGGCGTGGACCGCGACGTTCTCCGAGCCCGCGTCGACCGTGCCGGCCACGAGCCGGCCGTTGTCGACGCTGGAATACCCGGTGGTGACCTGGCCGGCATAGCCCCGCGGCGGGATGAAGGTCGGCACGCGGTTGTTCTCGGAGGAGACCACGCCGCCGATCGCCTGGCTGCCGTAGCGCAGGGTCGCCGGCCCGCGGATCACCTCGATCCGGTCGGAGACCAGCGGGTTGATCGGCACGCCGTGGTCCTCGCCGAGTTCCGAGACGTCCTGGATGCCGACGCCGTTCTCCTGGATTCGCACCCGGCTGTTGTCGAGGCCGCGGATGATCGGGCGGCTGGCCGCGCCCGGGGCGTAGGTCGAGGCCGAGATGCCGGGCCGGTCCATCAGCGCGTCGCCGAGGGTGCGCGGCTGCTCGCGGGCGATCTGGTCGCGCGTCACCACCGTCACCGGCGAGAAGGTGTCGACGGCCACCGGCAGGATGCCGGCCGGCAGGCTCGCATCCGGCGGCGCCTTCGGACCGGGCTGGATCGGGCTCGCCGTGGTGACGCTGAGCTCGGATAGGGCGACCGCATCCTGCGCACGCGCCGCCGCCGGCAGCAGGCCGACGCCCAGAAGCGCCGCCCACAGTGTCGCTTGGACCGTCTCTTGAAGCGTCCCTTGGAGTATCCCTTGCCCGCTTCGCATCACGCCCCGTCAGATCACGTTATGATGTTACATTGCGTGAATGTAACATCATAACAAGACGAGATCGATGGCCGGGCGTCGCTCCCGGGCTGGGCGTTGCGGTGCGGCCACAGCTCAGCGGATGGCGGCGAGGTAGCCCGAGACGGTGAGGATCGAGACGACCGTCGAGACCAGCACGACGTTCAAGGTCACGGCGGCCTCGCGCCGGTAGAACTCGGCGAGCATGAACGGCCCGGTCCCGGTCGGCAGCACCGCCATCAGCACGGCGGTGTGGAGTAGGAGCGGCGGCAGGCCGAAGGCGCGGGCGAGGCCGTAGGCCAGCAGCGGATGCACCACGAGCTTGAGCCCGACGAGCAGGGCGGTCGCGGCGGCGGGCGGCGCGTCCCCGGTGCGCGGGCGGGCGAGGAAGAGCCCGAGCGCCACGAGGGCGCACGGGGCGGCCGACCCGCCGAGCAGCTTCAGGAAGGTCTCGGCGGGCGCCGGCACGGAGGCCCCCGAAAGCGGTACCAGCGCGCCGAGGGCGGGGGCGATCAGCAGCGGGTTGCGCACGAGCGAGCGGGCGACCTTCAGCACCAGCTCCGCGCGCCGGCCCTGTCCTTGTCCTTGCAGCCCGATCTCGATCAGGACGATGGCGACCGCGAACACCACGCAGACGGTCATGATCGCGGCGATGGTGGTGGGCGCGAGCGCCGCCGGGCCGAGCGCCACCAGCGCCAGGGGAAAGCCCATGAACCCGGTGTTGGCGTAGGCCGCGTTGAGGCCGTCGATCGCCGCGTCCGCGAGCGGCATCGGACGGCGCAGGCGGAACGCCACGGTGGCGGAAAAGACGATCAGGCTGCTCAGGCCGAACACCGCGATGAAGCCCGGCTGCCAGATCTCGGCCGCGTGGGTGTGACCGATCACGTCGAAGAGCAGGGCCGGCAGGGCCAGGTAGACGACGTACCGGTTGAGCTCGGCCGTGGCGCCGTCGCCGAGCACGTCGCACCGCCGCATCAGCCACCCCGCGAAGACCAGCGCGAAGATCGGCAGCACGACCATCAGGGTCGAGAACATGAGCGGGACCGCGTCCGGAACCAAGGTCCGGGCGTCCTAGACTCCACGGGCTCCCGCACCAAGGCGTGAGGCGCGCCATCGCGAAAGGCGGTTCGACGAGGGCGGGCGGGAGGACGCTTGGCGGAAGCGGATGTCCCACATACCAGGGTTCGCAGAGGTCCGCTGCGATCCGCCAGCATTTCTCATCTAACTGTTTTAATTGCGCTTTGTCGCTAAGACGGTCTGGTCGCGTTCGCCCAGATCCGCTACAATCCGTCGCTCGAGTTGGGGCCGCAGTTAGGGCCCGATAGTTCGACGGAGGGTTTGTGACGCGCCTTCTCAATCGCCTGAATGCACGGAAGGTCGCGTCCCTAGAGACCGTGGGCCGGCACGCTGATGGAGGAGGCCTCTATCTTTCAATCTCGGGCGACGGGCGTCGACGTTGGGTGTTCCTGTACCGCTGGCATGGGCGCCTGCGCGAGATGGGTCTCGGCATTCCGCGAGACGTACCGCTGGCTCGAGCCCGCGAGGCGGCGGCCCAAGCCCGCGAATTGGTTGCACAGGGCCAGGACCCGCTCGAAGTTCGCAGGACGTCTCGGACGGTCAAAACCTTCGGGACGGTCGCAGACGAATTCATCTCCACAATGCAGGTGCAATGGCGCAACGAGAAGCACGCGTCGCAATGGCAGAACACATTGCGAGAGTATGCAGGAACCCTGCACGCCTTGCCGGTCGACGCGATCGGCACAGAGGACGTGATGCGTGTTCTTCGCCCGATTTGGGCTGAGAAACAGGAGACCGCCTCACGTCTGCGGGGCCGCATCGAACGCGTGCTTGACGCAGCGAAAGCTCAAGGAATGCGCGCAGGCGAAAACCCAGCGCGCTGGCGCGGCCACCTCGACCTCCTCCTGCCTAAACGGCAGAAGCTGTCGCGGGGCCACCACAAGGCGATGGCCTACAAGGACGTCCCCGCCTTTTTACGGCGCTTACGGACAGCCACAGGTGTAAGCATCCGCGCGCTCGAGTTCACGATCCTGACCGCGGCCCGCTCAGGCGAGACCCTCGGGGCGCGGTGGTCGGAAATCGACTTCAATGCGGGCGTATGGACCGTGCCAGCTACGCGGATGAAGGCTGGCCGCGAGCACCGGGTTCCATTGGTCGGCCGGGCTATGGAGATCTTGCACGAGATGCAGGCCCTTAGCCGCGCCGAAAATCCCCACGTCTTCCCTGGTCAACGGCCAGGCAAAGGACTTTCTGTCATGGCCCTGGAAATGGTGATGCGCCGAGCCAAGCTGACAGAGACCCCGCACGGCTTCCGCTCTGCATTCCGGGACTGGGCTGGAGAGGAGACGGATTATCCTCGCGAGATCGCGGAAGCGGCGCTGGCACATCAGTCGGGCGATGCAGTCGAACGCGCGTACCGCCGGGGTGACGCTCTCGAGAAACGACGCTTAATGATGAAAGATTGGTATAAACACTGCTTATAGTTGATGGATCCGTTTTCGCCGTGAAAGAGCCGTAACTTGGCGCTTTGCGGTTCTCAGCGAACGTCAGCGGGTTCCTAATTCGCTCTGTAAGCAGCATCTTTCGTCCTTGCGGGTTCGCCGACGTCCGCCTACGCCTTTTCCGAACGATTTCCGTACGGAAGCGGGGAGGGCGCCGTGGCCCGCACAGTACGCAACGCCAAGCTCGACATACGTTCGAGGCGTGCCAAACTCGTGGTTCGGCTCGAGTTGTACTGGACCGTCATCTCGGCCGGTTGTGCCGTCGGCTACCGGCGCGGTGCCAATGGCGGTACGTGGGTCGCGCAGATGCGTGATAGCGCCAAGCAGCACGATGATGCGCTCGGCGCCGCCGACGACAACCGCGATGCTGACAGCCTGACCGTGTTCTCGTTCGCTCAGGCTCAAGAGCGGGCGCGTGTCTACTTCGCTCGGAAGGTGCGCGAGCTCGCTGGCCTCGATTGAGGAGGCGTTTGAAGTCCCCTGGACGGTTGCAACGGCGCTGACCGACTACCCTGCCGCGCGGGAGCGCCGCGGGTCGAAGGGCGTGCGGGCAGACCGCTACGCGGCTGAGGCACGCATCCTGCCGGCGCTCGGCGCATTCGAATTGACGGGGCTGACGACGAAGCGCATTCGCGACTGGCACCATGATCTCGCCGAGGCGCCGAAGCTACGGCGGACAGCGTCAGGGGTAGAAACACGACGTTTGGCCGCGGTCGATGCGACGGACCCTGAGGCTGTGCGGGCGCGGCGCGCGACAGCCAACCGCGTGCTGACTGTTCTGAAGGCCGCGCTCAACCATGCGTTTCAGAAGGGCAAGACCAACTCAGACGAGGCGTGGCGCCAGGTGAAACCCTACCGCGAGGCTGATGCGGCTAAGATCCGTTACCTCACCGCGGCCGAGTGCCGTCGCCTGCTTGAGGCCTGCGAGGGGGCCTTTCGCGATCTCGTGCGCGGCGCACTGGCGACAGGCTACCGGTACGGCGAACTCGGCCGGATCCGAGTGTCCGACTTCGACGCGCAGGCGCGCACCGTGGCGATCGCCAAGTCGAAGCAGGCCAAGCCACGACACATAGCGCTGAGCGACGAAGGGGCCGCCTTTTTCGCCGTGCTCATCACCGAGCGCCCGAGGACCGCGCTGATCTTCTGCCGGACCGACGGAGAAGCCTGGGGAGCCTCACACCAGCAGCGGCCGCTGATTCGAAGCCTCGGCGCGGGCAGGCCTTGAGCCACCGTGCACCTTCCACATCCTGCGCCATACCTCTACGCCAGCGCGTTGGCTATAAAAGGCGTGCCGATGCGCGTTATCGCCGATCAGCTCGGACACGCAGACACGCGCGTCACCGAGAAACACTATGCCCACCTCACCCCGTCCTACGTGGCTGAAGCGGTCCGGCATGCCCTCCCAGCGCTCAGCTTCGCCTCAGCCTCCATTTTGTAAATTGAACAGCTTAGATTTCATGTTCGTGAATTAAATCACAACGAAATAAAAGATGCTCACGCTTATGAGAGCGCGCTCGAGGTCGACCTCTGATATAGACGTGACAACCTCTCCGCCTAGGCTAACTCGCGCAAGTCAGCTGGCTAAATTACTACTCATTAAGTGCTTTGAAAACCGCGTCAACACCATCCTTATAGAACTCGATGCTGATCTTCGTCCAAAGATCATCGGGAAGATCATTTAATTGACGACGTGCGGACACCGGCATGAGGAGCGTCTGGGCCTGCTTATCGATTGCGAGTTCAGCAATCTGTACAGCGTTGGGAATCATCTCGATCGATCCACCGAGATTCAGTGCACCCGCGACGATGATTCCGCCACGTGTGTTGCGGCCGAGCAACCCGCCACACAGCGCAATCAGGATTGGGACGCCCAGGCCCACACCAGATTTGTCGACGTCCATGGGCCGCATCTGGATTGAAAACTCTACTTCACGAGGATTCCGATCCCCGACTAGCTCCTTCGATCTCGTGTAAAGGTTCTGCTCGCCGACCCGCACGCTTTCGCGAAACGCCGGAGGAGTCGGCTGATTGAGAATCTTGACGCCACTACCTGATCCAGAAGTCACCTCAATTCGATACAATCCCGGGCCTGCCTCGCCAGGCCCAAGGCTAACACCCCAGACTTGCCCAGACGGAAGCGGATCGCTTTCAATTGCCTCATCACTGTGCAGCTCGGGCGTCGAGACGAACTGCTCTATTCCTTCCGCCCCTAGAATATAGCTGAAGTGGGTGTTCCGGAATTCACTCTTGAACACCCGCCTTTGCTGCTCTTTGACGCGCCGGCGGGATTCTAACGCCACACGAACTATCCATTCGAGGTCGTCATCCGAAATGGGCAATTCTGGATTTGGAAATAGGAGCTTTGTCAGTCCGCTCACTGTCTTGTTAACGGCCTCTATATCTCGACCGCTGAGTGCGCCGCCGAGATGCACGCGCCCTTGCATCACCGAGACGCGGTTGCTGTTTCGCAGGCGGCTCCAGCACTCGCTGAGAAAATCGCTCACAAGACCAAAATGATCGGTCAAATGGTCGTTCGGGTTCAGCTTTGGATAGTCCCAGCCCGGCGCATATGCGTGAATTCTATCCATAAAAGCTGTATCATCACGCATTTCGGGAGGCAGCGGACTTAGAAGGTGCGCGATTCTCTGCTGCTGCTCGACATCAACGTCGAGATTACCGACCATCACAATGCCGCCTTCGGCGCGAATATTTTCCTTGCCACGACTGAACTGGCCTGACGCCATGTATCCTTTCATTATGTTGACGCCGTCCTTCTGATCGAAGGAAACTCCAGATACTTCATCGAAGCACACGACATCGTATTGACAAACGAGGCCTCGTTGGCCGCTTGCGTTGTTCACGAACATCTTGGCGACAGTCGCCTTGCCGCCTGAGATTAGGTGAGCGTAGGGCGAGATCTGCTGAAACAGGTGACTCTTGCCGGTGCCGCGTGGGCCAAGCTCGACCAGATTGTAGTTGCGCTCGACAAACGGGATCATCCGCAGCAACGCGACACGCTTTGCCCGCTCAGAGAATGCGTGGGGTTCAAGCCCTATTGAACGCAACAGGAAGTCGATCCACTGCGCCGTGCCAAAGCTTCGCCGGGCCTCCCCATAAACGTCGAGCACGTCTGACTTGGACATTTGGATCGGGCGCAGGCCGTCGATCTTGAAGGGACGCCCGCCCTTTTCCTGAGCAATGATTCCGTCATAGGTCAGCGTGACCTCGGCGTAGAAACCGTCGGTCAGCATGCGCTCATTGTCGCGAACTAGCTGATCTTCGATTCGAACATCCCGCAGCGTCAGACTTGGCAGTTCCGCAACATAACAATCGTTTTTGGCGTCCAGCCGCGCACGAACAATGTCAATGATCTTAATAAATCCCGCCTCTCGAGCGCGCGCCTTAAACAGCTCTTCGTCGCCCGTTCTAACGGTGCGATCCTTAAGCTGTTTCTCAACAATTTGCAGCCCTTCAGCGATTTCGCCTTCGTTGACGCTAGCGCAATAGCGGCCAAGTAGGAACTCCACGACGTACGTCGGAACTGGATACTGGCGCGCGTACTTCCGGACCAAGTCTTTTCGGACGATGTATCCGTCAAACACCGAAGCCGCCAATCGATCTAGATCATCTAATGCCGCGCTCATTAATTTTCTCCGACGGTGGTCGGCCTGTAGTCGAGCACCCGCCCTGATACGTCGAAGACGACAACTGATACAGCGGCTCCTTCGTATTTATCATCCGAGACAGCTAAGCTCGTTCCATTGCCTGCTGCGAGTTCTTTCGCCGACGCCGCAATGCTAGATGTGGCTTGCTTAAAGTTGAGCCGCAGATCGACCATGACGCTTGGCGCATTGGTACGAACGGTAACGCGGCACCGCATCCCGCGCCAAGTTATTTCGGTGATAGTCGCCGCCGTTGCTTCCTTACCGCCCTCGACGATCATATCAGGAGTGACGCATTCCTGAAGACTGACGCCGCCATGGGCGTATTCAGTGTTCGCCATGAACGCGCCAACGCCTGGAGGCGACGCGATCCGAAGAACCGGATTCCAGTACCAGGGGTAGGTCGGCACCGCCAGCGTCGAGTGTCCCTTGACGGCCGCACAGCGCGCCCATTTGGTCGCCACGAGATGCGGCGAAAGATTGACCTTCGGCAGACCACCGGGGAGCAGGAGCCAGCCGTGGTCCGTCACGACCCGCACACGGGTCCAGCCAGAGCTCAAGAGTGAGGTGACGCGATCGGCGAGCGCATCGATCTCGGGATCGATCTGCCGAACGAGAAGCGCTTGAAGGGAGTGACCCAGCGCATCAAGCTTGCCGCTCTCCGTCCAGCCACCGCCTTCCCTGCCAACCCCCGTGGTCGATTGGTCGGCGTTGAGGACTTCGACACCGACGCGCGCCATCGTATCGCGCAACCTTGACGCATTGGCGGCCTGCCCGCTGGCAGCAATTGCCGGCGCGAAGTCCTCAGCGTCCGGCTTTCCGGCGCAGGCGCCATGGGCCGGTGAAGCGACCGGTTTTGCTGTTGCGGTGACAGTTGGAAAGGGTGCAATCCGGTGTGACATGCGCACCCGGAATCCTTGAGCCTCCAGACGTTCCTGCAATACGGCACCCACGTCGAAGCGCAAGCCATCGGCGAACACCACACATGTGTCGCGCTCCGCGTTAACGGCGGTTGTCAGCTTCGCGGGATCGACGCCCGGTGCGGAAAGCAATTCCTGGAAGCGCCGGGCGGAGCGATCGAGCCAGGGCTCGTAGAGTGCTCGCACCACCTTGGTGACCAAACCGCTCTGGGCGCCGACTGTAATCACAGCCAAGGCTTCCATAGCCGCGCGATCGCAGCGCCAGCCGCTTGCCGCATAGTCGGCCGCCATTGCTTCGGCACTCGCGCCACCGAGTGTCGTTTTGGCGGCCTTTGCGAGACGGCCTAATGGTTCCAACGCCAGAGCGTAGGGGCTTTCGCCTAGCTGCGCCCAAACCCAGCCGCGCCGTTCTTTGTGTTCGATTTCTAGCGCCACAACCATGTCGCAAGCTTCCGCATGCGAAAGAGTCAGAAGCACTTCGAACGCCTTACGAAGCTTATCTTCCTGCTCCGCGTTCAGCCCCGGCCGACGCGAATGATCGGCAAGTCCGAGTAGGTCGCGCGGGCGCGCTTGACGAAGGGACGCAGAGACACCCGGATAGAGGCGCGGCACATCACAGAAGCGTTGCCAGACCTCATCCCACTTTCCACCGCCGTGCAGGAGGGCATCGGCCGCGGCTTGCGTGCCATCGCGCTCGGGATCGACGCTGAACAGACGCAGGCAAATGTCGCGGAACGTGGCCCAGTGATTGGCGTCGCAACGGGCCTGGAAAGCTTCGGTATCGCTCAGCCAGATCAGGAGATCCCGAACCGGATCGCCGATCGCCAACCGGTCGAAGTCATCAGCCTCTAACCGCCGGCCGCGGAGGCCGGCAACGGGTTCGTTGGCCATAAGCGGCAGAGCGCGAAGCATCGAGTCGCGAGTGCGCTTGTCGCGCGCGATATCAAGCCCCAGCGCGTCGTCTGATGTTAGGAAGGCTTCGACGGTCCAGTCGCGCCCGTTGCGCTGGTGCCAGACCGCGCCACGATATTGGAGTTCGATCAATGGCTGGAGATGGGTGGGACAATCGCCGGCCGCGCGCAGGTCCTGCCTGCTGATCTTGGGAAGGTAGAGGATGGGGACAACGCCCTCGGGCGGCGAGACCTCCGGCAATGTCCGCTCCACGACGCAACGAAGCCAGATCACCGGGCCGTTCCGCTCCTTGGGCGCGAAAGCGCCCAGCACGTAAAGGTGCGGCAGCACCTTTCGCAGTGTCGGGATTAGAGGGCCCCAATGCCCATCGGCATCGGTCCATAGCAAAGCCACCGGCGGCGCGACGCCGTCGGGCGACCGCAGCGCGTGGCCAAGCGAAGCACAGATCGCATCGATCAGCGTCTTCGATGCGACATCGGTCAAGACTTCGCCCCTGATTTGGTTCGGAAGCGATCCCGCGCTGTATGCTTCACGATGCGGCTTAAATGGAAATCATTCCAACGGTTGCCATCGAATGTCGCTCCGCCAGCAAAATCAATCGTCGCCTCATCCCAACCCCAGAACCAGGGATAATTGGTTTTGTCGCGGATGGGTTCCTTGCCACGGTCCTTATCCCATTTGATTTTCGGGACGCTGCGCAGGATGCAAGCGGTGACGCCACGGGCATTCAGCGTACGCGCGACCATGAAAGGCCGAATATTCATCCGTATGCCGTCGTTAATATCGGGGTCCCAGCCAATTGATTGCTCGTGAAGAGGTTTCCACCGGACGAAAATGTCGTAAGGCGGCTCGCCGCTCAGAATTTTGATAAGTTCCGCCTTGAGATGCTCGGCATGTGCTAGGCGCGCGTCGGCACCTTCGACGCCCGCCGTCTGGTCGGCGCGCTGGCGGTCGATCCAGTCGCCGAGATAGGAATAAATCAGCTTCTCAAGCGTCCGCCGGCCTTCACCATTCGGCGCGGCGAGACGGTGGTAGTTCACTAACGCATGGAAACCGTCACGCCGCCCGTCCCATATATGCCAGATGAACGGACGCTGATGGAACAGCTCGCAGTGTTGAGTGAAGAAACCATCGCGCAGCCAGTCATCGAGAGACTTACCAGCATAGTTAGCATCGTGAAGCAGCCCGGCGAGTCTTGCCGCAGACCAACGGGCACCAAAGGCATCAGCGAGAAGCGCGTTTAGTCGCTGTTCGGCCGGCGGCTCGCCCTTCAAGGCGGTAAGGCAAACGATGCCATCCTCATCAGCATCGAGGCCATCTGGATCTAATACCGGGCAATCCAAGAAACTGCCACCATATTGCCGCGGCCAAACGTATCCAAGCATTCGACAAGTCGCGACGAGAAGCGAACTGCCGCCGGTCTTCGGATGGCCGTCAAATAACCATTGGGTCGGGTCAACCGATGAAGGGACTGGAAAACCATTTGGAAAGCGCGTCTTCGCGACTTCTAGCCACTTCTCCAACTCGAAGGGGACCTTCACAAACGTTGCATTTGTAACAGCCAACGATCGATCAAGCTGCCGCACGGAATCATGAAAATTCTTCGACATCACAAATGATGCAATCGCGAACAGATGCTCCTCGCGCTTTGGCACAATCACGGAACTCGATTGGTCGTACATGTCCCCTACGAATAAGCTTGCGGGCAGATCGCGCATCTGTCTGACGATTACCCCACGTTTGTTCCACGCTTCACGCCCTTTTACATAAGCCTGCTCACTAGCAGCCAGCGGCCCTGTTCCGTTGTCCCATTTGATAATCGCGTGACGACCCGCAAAATCTGCCGTCTTCTCAGGAGGCATTTGAAATACACTCCAGCCGTCAGTCACACTGGGTTGCTCCCAGAAATTCTGAATCCAACGGGGAGTGTCGCCGTTCTGAAAGCCCACGTAGACGTCCGCAAAGTCAACGAGACGACTGCTAGCGCCTTGGGTGCGTATCGTGATCCTCTGATCAGGGTTTTGAACCTGCGCCAATTGGGTCGAAAGGTGCATCTCGCCCGTCTGGAGTGCTTGCACTTTTCCGTCTATGGTGGGCGCTTTTAGCGCGTCGATCGCATATATTGATTGGCCAGGCGAAGCGATGTGATTGTTTGCTATCAACAGACAAGCTACGGGCCCGCGGTCGCCAAAGCTCTGCCACGCCTCCTCTCCGAGAGTAACGATAACGTTCAAGGTCTTTGAATCGAGAAGGTCCACTCTCATCCGCCTATAACTGCCTAGGTACCACCAGTTCTGCGGTGACACGAGAGCCAAGCTGCCATTATTCATAGCAGATTGGAAGCAACGTTCGATAAAACACGTGGCTATATCGGTCTTCGCGCCGGCGTGAAATTTGTCACAATAAGCCCTTATAACTTCATCCTGTTTGCCCCTCCCTAAATAAGGGACATTTGTAGAAACTAAGACAAAGTTTTTATTTAGCAGCTGTGCTGCCTTCGCCATTCCTTGCGCTGCGACCGCCATCTCTCTCGCATCATCTGTATCAGCGGCGGTCATGATCGACGTCAGTAGCGGCTCCAGTTTATCGAAGCCTGCACGGAAAATATCTGCGCCCGCTCGGCGCGGATCAATCAAGCTACCGAGCCATGGCGCCCTGGCGAAGAGGTCATAAAGTGCTTCAAGGCCGTTCTTGATGCGCTCTTCGAGTCCGACTGTCAGGAGGTTCGTCTCGACGCCAAGCAGGTCGCGCTTCGCCGCCGGGTCTGCAGCAGTCACCGCCTTCTCTGCGAGCTTCAGCCATTCCGCTTTGGTTACGCCGATGGCAAGCCCCGAACACGCGAGGTTAAGCTGTGGCAGCGGGCGATGGCCGACCTTCCGCCACGCCGCAAAAGCGAGGTTGAACGCCGCAATCTGCGTGCAGCGCGGGTCGATCTCCAATCCAAACAGATTGTCCTTCAGCGCAGCATTGACGGCTGCAGCCCGCGACAATCCTTCTTCCGCAATGCGGAATTCGACGAGGATCGGTAAGGCGAAGACGAGGAAGTGCCCTGAACCCATGCAGGGATCTAGCACGGTTAAATCCTTAGCCGCCTTCGGCCAGCCTTCAAATACACCGGCGGCGGGACGCCAGGCTCCCTCCGTTCCGTCTTCGGCTGTGTCGCGGACAAAGCGCAGATAGGTCCAGTCGATGTCACCGGCGCTGCAGGCGGCGCGCAATGCCGCCTCGTCACGTGCAGACGTGGCGAGGCCCGTATTGCTCGCGAGCACCTTGCCTGCCCACCAGGCGCCGAGTGTGTTGTGGAGCAGAAAGAGGACCATATAATCCTCGGTGAAGAGTTGCGTGACCGCCGGCAGCTCTTCTGCGCCAATCTTCACCTCAGATTTGTTGACTTCATCCTTTTTTTCCGATTGCCAGAACTGGTAGACCCAGCCAAGACTATCATCGGCCTCGAATACTGGCTTAGTCAGGCCATTGAGTAGATCCTCCATCTCGGATCGCGTTTCCGGCGGCAGCGCGATTTCCAGGACGGGATCGTCGCTGCGGAAGATCTGCGGCAGCATCCGCTCGGCGAAGTCACTGACGAGCGGCAGCCAATCGGTCGCCTTCTCGCGGGCGAGTTCCTGCACCTCATCCAACGTGATGGCCATGCCGGATTCCGGCTCGATCAGCAGGTCCGTTTCCGCAAGGAATCGCGCGAACAGCATGCGATGCCACTGCTCATAGGCGCACTCCTGGACCAGACGGGTGGTCGTCTGCACGCCTTTTGAGTCGCGCCGATCATCCAGCTGCCGGCCATGGGCGCGCAGGCGATTGCGCAGCGCACGTTGCTCGGTCGTCAGGTGTTTCGGCGCCTCCGCTTCTCCGACGCCGATTTGCTCAACCGCCTTGCGGACGCCGGCCTCAGCGACACGCCGCGCCTGCTTGACGGCTTTTTCGAGATCCTTGCGGAGGGTTCGTTCCAGCGACGCCATGCCGTCTGTCCTTAATTCACGAGCACCGGACCGTCGGCGATCTTCGCCAGGAGCGCCACCTTTTGCCGATGGACCCAAGCCTCAATTTCAGACGCATCGCGCAGCGTCGAACGCTCCAGCGTCACGGTCTGCACCTTGGGCTCAAGAAGCCGCGCGGCTCGCTCGATGGCATGGTTGATCCGGCCGGCGATAGCGTCGATTTCGGCCTGGATGTTGGACAGCGGCTTGCGGTCCAGCGCGTCGGCCAATGCCTCGTCCGTCGATACATCTGGCGTTGTGGGAGCCGAGAGGCCCACGACCGCTTTGATACTATTCTGGTCGTCAGGTTGCAGTTTCGCCCATACGCTGTTGGCCGCCAACGCCGTATTGGCCGCCGCGAACGCCGCTTCGTGCGCTGTCTGACTCTTCTGGACAGCGTCGCGCAAAAGACCGGCAATCGCTTGGCGCGCCCCATTCGCGGGATCGGAGGCTTCGAGAAGAAGGCGATGTGACCGGATCGCGCCGATCTGATCGAGCTGCGATTTCGCCTCGGGGATTTCTATAGCGTGCGTCGCAAGGCGCTCCAGAATGTTCCAGGCGGGAAGACGCTTGGCAACAAGATCGCGCGTTGCGCCCCAAGCCTTAATTCGGTGTTCCCAATCCGTCGCCTTGTCCTTGACGGCGACGAGCTGCTCGTTGCCGACCAGCCGCTGGATGTCCTCGATCTCTGTCGTCGCTGGACCGATGGGAACTGGCGCCTCGCCACTGGCCGCCTTAGCCAGCGCAATTAGCCCGGACAGGAATTCACCGGCCCGCATAGTTTCCTCACCGCTCTTGCAGGACACACTGAGGGCCTGGAACAGCTTGCGGAGAATCAAACGGTCGCCGACCGAGAGCGTCGCGTGTTCGACGCGGAATTCGGCCTTGGCAATCTTGTTCTGGTCGAGTTGCCCCACGGGCACAACCTGCCCGTTCAACGTTGCCGTGATGTGCTGTAGCCGGTGGAGGGCAATCAACGCGGCGTCAACCGCATCGCGAGGCCAGCCGAAAGTCGACCCGCCCAGCGCCTTGCGCACGTCCGAACCGGACTTGCCAGCGCCGATCGTGGTAATGACCTGCTGACAAACTGCATGCTTCTCGGTGCTGTCGGTGTGACCCGTCGGCTGGAACGGGTGGTCCGCGCCTTCCCGGGCGCGCTTGATCACCGCTTCCCAAGCGCCCGAGTCCGCGTCCTTAAAGCGTGGGAACATGCGAACAAGCGAGGCGTCTGTCGTGATCTTGATGCGCTCGTCGAGCGCAGTCAGAAGGACTTCACCGCCCCCCCCCTGAAAGACCTTCGTGTTCGCGACAACGTCCCGGATCAGCCGGTCACGATCGCCGCTCGCACGCACGCGGCGGCTGTCCATACTCTGACGCGCCTCCTGCCCTTCGGCGGTTGTCGGGTTGCCCTTGGCGTCGAGGGTTTGCTGCGTTGCATCGGCCTCAACGATCAAACGGCGAAGATCGTCGGCGGACTGCCGGGGGATAAACACGAACAAGATCGGGCTGTCTGTGCCCGCCGTGCGCGCGGCATCAACAATATCTTTCTCCGAGCACGACCACCCGTCACGAATCCAGATCGGGACGCTGCTTCCATCGGCAGTGGGCGCCGTCTGCTCGCGATGAATGAGAAATTGCCGGGGCTCCTTGGCGGCGCCCTGGATCACCTTGATCGCGCGCACCCTTCGGTCGATCTCGCCGTAGAGGAGCTGGTCGCGCTTGAACTGGATCGCCGCGTCATCATTGTTCAGCTTGGTCTGGCGATTACGGAACTCGCGATCCCATTCACTACCCTCGCGGGTCTGGAGCCGATACTCATCCCCGACCGGCATGAGCACGCCTTGGTGGGCGAGCTTCTTCAGGGTCGCCTCAACCTCGGACCTAAACTTTCCATTGTCTGCAGAAAGGTCGTCGATCAGCAGATCGGCCAGATGATCCTTGGTGGCGCGCAACCCGATGTCAGCCCCACCTTCCCGCTTCAGTTTGCCGATAAGGAAAACCAATCCGCAGATTCGCTGTGCCAACACGCCGTCAGTGCGACCAACCTGAATGATCCGCTCGTTGATCTCACGCAGAAGAACGCCAGTATTGACCATCTCTGGCGCCAGGGCTTCAAACAGTTCGTCGGCCGCAACAATCGCTCCCAGAGGCCTCTCGGAGATCTTGGCAACCGCGTCATGGATGATACGCAACTGCGAACGCAGCTGGCTGCTCGTGCCGGCAGCATCGATCTGGCGGAAACAGTTTTCCCAGAAGCGGCGGCGAACGGGCAGCAATGGGTAGTCATCAACGATCACGGCGCGGTCTTCGACGACTTCGCCGATCCGGGTGCCTTGCAGTTGGCGCGATACTTCGCCAGCATGCGTATCAAGCAGCCTACGAACGTCGCCAATAGCCGTTGGCTTCTTTTGCAGCAAGACCCTTCGAGTGACGGTTTCCACTTCAGCATCGGAAAGCGGAACGCGGATGGTGAAGCGATCCATCAGCTTCTGCAGCAAAGGAATATCCGTAAGAGCACTCTGGCCCGCCCCGACGATAATGACATGACTGTCTAGCTGTTTCGAAACAGCCTCGGCAACCTCGGTTACGAGAACCGATCGATCGTTCGAGTCACCGATATACTGCTGCACCTCGTCGAGCACGAGCAGGGCGCAGGGCACACGACCGTCGCGGCCGGCCAGTCGCAGCGCTTGCTTCGCCACCCGAAGGAAATCATCTGTGGTGATGTCCGATTTCTGCGGAGGAAATTGTGCCTTCAGCAGCTGTTTTGCCTCGGCCTCGCTGGCAGCGAACTGACTGTCAGATTCCATCAAGGCTCGCGCGATGGGGCCGCTGACATAGAGATCGTTGAGCTCCCGCTCGAACGCCTTGCCGCCCCTTTCTATCGCCGCCTTCACTTTTTCAAACAGACCTTGCGACTGAAGCCACAGGCAAAACCGTGCCTGCGGATATTGATCTGGCAGTCCGACCGCTCGAAGAAGGATCGAGAGAATGGTCAGACGAACGTTGTCAGTCGTTCCGCTTGGCATAGCGCCTGCGGCCGCGATCAGGCCGCCCGCGCGCTTGCCGGCGGTATCCAGTTCGCGCAGCAGTTCCCTTAGATCTTCCGGAATTGACGGAACAAGGCTGCGCGCCGTGGCACCGTCCGAGAAACGTGTGTCCTGCCAAAGATGGCAAAGCATTTTTAGAAGATGGGACTTTCCGCTTCCAAAGAAGCCGCTAACCCATGCCCCGCGTTGGCTCGTCTTTCCGCTATTGTCGAGAAATGATTGGACGATCTTCTGGATGCCGTCGGCATACTGCCCTTCGCAGACGAAAGTTTCGAGTTCGCCGCGAAGTTCGGCTTGTGATTTTTCATTACGATTATCAGATATGCGCGCCTGGCCTTGGTTTACGAGAGGATGAACGGCGGGATCGCGGAGCAGCGTTTCTTTGATCTTCATGCCAATCCTCACTCGTTGTGCGTCGTGATGGGTACGGCGAGGTAATTCCAGCCGTCGCGCGCATCCAGCAGGCGATAGTTGTTGCGCTCAAAGTGACCCGGAAAAAAAACGACTAGCCGGCCTTCGATGTCCCCCTCGATAATTCGCAGCACCTCCGAGATGCGAGCGAGCCCGAACAGCGATCCGGTGCCTAGGAGGGCAACGACGGTGTTCTCCGTCACATCGGCCCTGCACAGAGTCGACCGAACCAAATCCGCGACGTACACGTGAAATTCAGCCTCAAGCTTGAGCTGAATGTCTTCAGGCGACATGAAGTATTCATCCTTGTATTCGTCAGCAGCCATCCATTGCGCGAACGCGTCCGCCAAATCGAGCTCGCGCCATTCGTGTCCGGCTTCTCGCGCTGCGGTCTCAAACGCCAGCTTTCGAGCGCGGAGGGTGCGCTCGAGCTCCTTGTCGTAGACAACTATGACGACCCGTTGCGCACCCGCGACGGTTCTCTGCCAGGATGTGGCAATGTGACGACCGAAAGATTCAGCAAGATCCTCAATACGCGTCATGGTCTCGGTCTAGCCGAGCAGGGATCAAGCCGAGACAGATTAATATCGACCACCTCGCCAGATATGCGGAGATCAATCAGGCCAGTACGCTTGGCCTCGAGAGCCATCTGACGCGCCCGCGAAGGATCGCAGTCCAGGACACGGAGCCAGTCACTCGAAAAAATCTCGGCACCCCGGAAACCAGCAGCATGAGAAAGGTAGAGTGCAAATGCTGCTGCGCTCGGACTCGCCTTGACTTGCCGCCGCTTTTTGAAAACGCGACCCTCCAAGTGCCCAGATTGTGCCCAGGAACTCGCCGCATTACGACAGACCTTGTCGAGTGTATTCGCGCTCAGGCGTCCGCTGACTACGGCCTGCAACAAGCTCTTCATGGAATCGCGCCCAAGCTCGCCATCAACTGGAAGCGACATAATCGAAGGCGCAGTTGCCGCGAGAAGCGGATCTCTGGCAATAGACATCAGGATGGCAAGTAGGGAACGCCCTTGAGGCTCAACGTCCCACAAACGCCGGAACACTCGAAAAGCGGGCACATGAGGGGCGAGCGCATAAAGTTCTCCTAGGCGCTGGTTGGTTAGCCGCCGTGTCGCCGCGGTCACCTTTGAGAGACAATTCCCCTTAATGATGGCCTGGGCGTATTCTTCGCGCTTTGCACCCGCAGGAACGATAGCGAAGACCTGTTGTAGTTCGTCGAACATAATCGTTCGACTGGTGTGCGTTCCCTTCGCCCCGCAGCGAAACCCAATTTCAACAGCATCAGTGGCAGGGCTGCCAAATCGGAAGAAGGACACAAGACACCATATTTATGCGAGCCCAACCGCGCCGGCAAGTTTGCCGGCGGTGGAACGTATGCTAGCTAGCTCCTACTTGCAGGGCAAGTGCGTCAAGGTCGATTTACAACCGGCGACGGCCTTGCCGTGCGGCAAGTATAGGTAGGAAGGGTTCACCTCGATGCTCTCTCAGGCCTTAATAGGCTGTTGGAAAAGTCGAAATGCACGTCAGAAGATTGAGACAACATACTGCTGGTGGGTGCGGTTTCCATATGGCCACACAAGATGTAGATCCAAATTCCACCTGTCTGGACTTTTCAACACCCTGTTAGTGGTCGGGCAGGTCGTCTCAATTTCGAGGTAGGGATCGACGATGGAGGGCGCGAAGCCCTCGCCCTGTGCAGTCGGCGTTAGTGCGAGGGCTTCGCAGAGGTTAAAGACTGCCTTCTGATCGACGCCGAACCGGCCTGCCGAGCCCGTCTCGTTCGTCATGCCAGTGGCCGAGCTGTACTGGATGCCCCGCTCTTCCCTCACGCTGGAATGGCCGTCTTTGACGACGAGCAGGCCCCGGGGCGGCCAGTAGCGGATTTACGACACCCGCTATCCCCTCTCGCAGGTCGACCGAGAGACTCGCGGCTTCCGCGTTGTCCGCATTTTGGATCGGCTCCTTGAGGACCGAGAACCGGATCTTGTAGTCGTCCTGCAGGTTGTGCCGGATCGGCAAAACGACTGAGCGCGCGTCGACCACGTAAGCGGGCATGCGAGTGATTCTGCAGCGGGATGATGCTTCGGCGTGCTCCGAGCGGAGTAGGAATATCGAAACGCGAGGCGTATCGATGGCCTCGGACCGGGCTGATCTACGCCGCAGTCTCCGCGGCCCAGCAGAACAGGTTGGTCAAGCGCATCTCCTCGACGCTCTCAGCCACGAGGTCGAGCAGTCCCGGTGAGGCGATGAGCACGGCGAGGCACCGCGCCCGGCTGATGGCGACGTTGAAGCGGTTGCGGGAGAGCAGGAACGCCGCATCGCGCGGCAAGTCTTCCGCACCAAAGGTCGCCATCGAGACCAGGACTACCTCCGCCTCCTGCCCTTGAAACCGGTCGACCGTGCCGACGCGCGCCCCGACCGGCAGGCGGCTCTTCAACAAATTTGACCTGCATGTTGTTGGGGGCGACCACGAGCACGTCGTCGAGCGTCATCGCGCGATCGCCCCCCCCGGCGGTCGACCACGCGCTGTCCGAGCAGGCTGTCCAAGATCGCACACACCTCCTCCGCCTCCGCCTCCGCCTCCGATTTCTGCCGGCAGCCGACGTGCGCGACCGGCCGAAAGGCGAGACCTGCGGGTTTCAGGGCCGGATGTGGGTCGGGGCCGAGAACCAGTCGCTGCTGGGCGCAGCCCGCCTCTTAGCGAAGCTGCCCGTCATAGACGGCCGCCGAAATGAAGCCGCACAGATTAGGGTGCATCCGCCAAGTGCGCGAGAGGAAGATGCTGCGCTCCGGCGGTACCACCGCGTGACCTCCGAGGAGGTGGTCGAGGGCTGAGACGCCGCTGTCGCGCGGGTGAGCGCCCTGGATCGGCTGGGCGAGTTGCATTTGGTCGCCAACGAGCACGAGCGAGCGCGCGCCCTGCGCCATGGCCACGAGGTTGCCCAGCGAGACCTGGCCGGCCTCGTCCACGAACAGCACGTCGCGGCTCGCCCGCAGATCCTCGCGGGCGAACAACCACGCGGTGCCCGCGAGGATGGGCAGGCTCGTGTCGACCCTCTTGTTATCGGCGACACTCGCGATGTAGCCTCGGCCGGCAAACCTGTCGTCGCCCGCGCCGTCCTTCTTCTGCCCGAGGATCGCGACAGGCCGGCCGGCCCCGTGGAGTCGTGTCTCGACCGCGTGGAGCACGTTGTCGATCGCCTTGTGGCTGTTTGAGGCGATGCCGACCGTCTTCCCATCAGCAATCAGCGCCGCGATGAGGTGGGAGATCGTGTAGGTCTTGCCGGCCCCAGGCGGCCCCTGGATCACGAGCCAGGAGCGATCGAGGGTGCGCACCGCCGCGATTGCCGCCGCCAACAGTTGGGTGGGATCATTGCACGCATCAGGTGGGATGACGGGGCTTCCCGCCGTCCGTCCGGTGAGACGGGGCGGCTCGCGCCGCAGCAGCGCGGCGATGTGCGGGTAGCCCGCGCCGCCCGCAGCCAGGTCCGCCGCGACCGTCCACACCGCCTGACGCAGTACGTCGACGCGGAAGGGCTGTCCGGGGATGAAGCTCGCCTCCTCCGGCGGAGGCCCGCTCTTCTTGCCGCGCTTGAGCGTGACGAGGCGGCGTGCCTCGTCGACGGCGATGATCTCTCCGGCAGAGGCCCCGCCCGCCGCGAGACACACTTCGCTGCCCGCGCGCAGCTTGGTCTCCTGCTCGGGATAGTGGAAGCGGTAGGTGAAGCTGCGCGCCTCTGTTCCGAGCCAATCCTCGCCGTCACGGCGGCATTCGGCGAGACACTCCTCACCCTCCTGGAGCTCCTCGAGCCCGCGTTCCTGGCGGTCGAAGTAGGCCCACCACGCGGGCTTCTGTTCCCGCCGATGAAACCCAACGAGGCCGGCCATGAGCTGGCGTGCCTCGGACCCCGGCAAGCCCGCCGAGCAGCGCCGCGGTCGAAACGTGAGCCTCAATAAGATGCTGGCGCTGGCGGCGGGAAATGTCGGCGACGCGGCAGAGGTGGTCGGCCTCCGTCCACGCCGCGTCGCACGCCGTCCCCCACCCGCACTTGCCGCAATGGCCGCACGGCTCACCCTGCAAGCCGACCGGCGTTTCCTGCGCGAACAGTTCGAGGCGTCGGGCGGCCCGGCGGACGTAGTGCCGAACGTCGGCGGGGCGGAACCGCTCGACCACGTGGGCGACAGCTGCGTCACCGCTACCGAGCATCAGCGCACCGTGCTCGGCCACGCGCCCCTACACCCGCGCCAGCAGATCGCCGTAGAGGGCGATCTGCATGACGTGCTCGGGCCGCGCGGCGTGGGCGAGCCTGGCGTCCCACGGGTCGTAGGACCAAGCCCGGGTCGGGCAGGGGGCCTCGACACGCATGAGGAAGTCGGCGTAGCCGATCCAGGGCCCGTCCGCGAGCGCGGCCTGCGCGATCAGCGGCACGCCGCGGTCCATCGCGGCGCGCGTCTCCATCGTGCATCGTTCCGGTGTGTCGCGCGTGATCGCGACAGGCGGCCCGTGGAGCGCGGCGAGGCAGCGGTCTTCGTGCTCCTGTCCCTTGCGCTGGATGAGCGCGGCCTGTGCGTCTGCAGCCGCCTTGGGCTCCGGGCGCAAGCCGCGTCGCTTCTCGAGCGTCCAAGCCGCCGAAGTCAAGCAGCCGAGGAACGTGGCCAGAAAGGTCGGCGAGAGTCGGCCAAACTCGTACGTCGACGCTGCCATACTCTCTCCGTGCCCACCCGACTGCGTGGCCATGACATGGTGCCGAACCCATCTACCACAGGTTGTTGTGGCGGCGGTGGCATAGGAGTGCAATTGCGCGAATGGAGCCGGATCGCAACGTACGGATGAAGCCGATCGGAGCGTGTCTGGCATCGCGTCGCAACATCAGCGTTCGAGTCAAAGCGGCGGTCGCGAACGCGCCCAGCATCCACTCCTCCGGTGTCATGGCCGAAGGGTCGCCCGGAGCAGCGGCTTAAAGCCTCCGCTTCAGGCGAACCCACCCTGATTGAAGATCCAGAGAACAGGAAGGTGTCGCGCTTGAGGGGGGGCGCCCATCAGATTCGCGTCTAGCGACGCTAAATTTGGAGGTGTCTGCTGGAGGAGCCAACCAGTATTTCGGAGCAGGCCAGATGTGAGGTTACTGCATGGCGGTGACCGCAGGTAGCCACAAGGCCAAACCCAGAAAGCTGATGGGCGTGGGCACCCGATAGCCTAAGGACAAACGCGGCTGGAGGCGGCAATATGTATTCTGCCGTAGATCGATCATGATCTACTTCTTCCCCAATATGTCAAAAATCTTTTGGCGCAGGCACTGGTCGCGCAGCTTCTGTTCGGAGACGTCCGTCTCCTTGCAGGCTACGACGGTGCACTTGCCTTGCTACAGGCTGTGCCTTGATCTGGCACAGAAGCAACACGACCTATGCCGCGATCGGCCGTTGTCCTCGCTTCGTCCCCAACCTCTCCGGTCCTGGGTAATCCTCTCAATTAGATGTTTGATCCCGGGGTTTGATGGTGCACTTTTCACGTCGGAGTGGAGGGACGCGCTATGGGCCAGGTTCTTCACGGCAGCGCCACAACGACGGAGGCGATCCGTCGAGCGATCCAGCATAGTCAAGCGAGCCTGAGGGCGCTCTCGAAGCGCTACGGAATCAACCAGAAGACAGTCGCTAAGTGGCGGCAGCGGACCTCGGTCGCCGACCAGCCCACGGGTCCGAAGGATCCGCGTTCGACGGTGCTGTCACCGGCGGACGAGGCGGTCGTCGTCGCCTTTCGCCGCCATACACTCCTACCCCTGGACGATTGCCTCTACGCGCTCCAGGCCACGATCCCGCACCTGACCCGCTCGTCGCTGCACCGCTGCCTGCAGCGCCACGGCATTAGCCGATTGCCGGAGGTCGACGGCGACAAGCCCAAGCGATCGCGCTTCAAGGCCTACCCGCTTGGCTACTTCCACATCGACCTGGCTGAAGTTCACACGGCCGAAGGGCGGCTCTACCTGCTCGTCGCCATCGACCGCACGACCAAGTTCGCCTTCGTTGAGCTTCATGAGAAGGCGACACGGCGGGTTGCGGGTGACTTCCTCCGCCATCTCATCGAGGCCGTGCCCTACAAGGTGCACACGGTGCTCACCGACAACGGTACCCACTTCACGACACCCGGCAACGTTGCCTCGGCCGCCTCCATCATCAAGGAAGCGATTGCAGCCGGCGAGACCTTCCGAGCCCACAGCTTCGAGTCCGCCTGTGCCCGCAACGATATCAACCATCGCCTGACCAAAACGCGGCACCCCTGGACGAATGGGCAGGTCGAGCGAATGAACCGCACGATCAAGGACGCGACGGTCAAGCGCTACCACTATGACAGCCACGCGCAGCTCCGCGCCCATCTGGCCGACTTCGTCAGCGCCTACAATTTCGGCCGCCGCCTGAAGACCCTGCGTGGCCTCACGCCCTACGAGGCCATCTGCAAAGCATGGTCTGCCGAGCCCGGTCGCTTCAGGTCAAACCCGCTCCACCAAATCCCGGGACCAAACATCTAGCGTGGCCCAAAGCCAGCCGGTCAGGGCACAAGGCTGTTGCATCTTTGCGAGAGGGCAGTAACTAAATCACGGCTGTCAGATCATCAGGGCGAGTTGAGAGAATTGTAAGGGATGGCGATTCGTCGGGAGGGAGTCAGCGTTGTTAGCGTTGGCGAGCTGATCAAACAAGAATTACGGGTCCCGCCGTACCAGCGCCCGTACCAATGGGAACCGTCGACTGCTCTGCAGTTGCTCGACGATATCAGCGATGCCTTCCAAGATGAAGAACGGTTCGAGATTCCATATGTCCTTGGAGCAGTGATCCTGCATCAAATAAATTCTAGTGATATCATCCTCGACATAGTCGATGGTCAGCAAAGATTGCTAACTCTCAAGATGATTTTGGCGATCCTCAACGGAGATGGCGGGGAGCAACTCGCGGCGATTCCAAACAATCCTGTCGCGCTCGCGTGGAACGCGCTTAGCCGTCGGGTCCGAATGTGGCCAAATAGTCGAAGGATGGATATCGCGAATTATATCGGGGCTGAATGCCAGTTCGTCCGGGTTGTCACCACCGACATGGATGAAGCATTCCGAGTTTTTGACTCGCAAAATTATCGCGGCAAGCCGCTCGCCCCGCACGACCTTCTCAAAGCGCACCATCTGCGCGAGATGCGAAAGGAATCCGAGCCGATGATGGCGGCCGTGGTCGAGAAGTGGGAGTCAGTCTCGGACCGCGATCTCGACCGCTTATTTTCGACATTCCTGTACAGGATTGCTCGTTGGATCCGCGGCGAAGCTGCACCGACCTTCACTGCCCGTGACATAGGGATGTTCAAGGGAATCGGACTGGCTGACATTAAGGCGCCGAGTGCCCGCTATCACTTAGCGGCCCAAGCAGCGGTTCCGTTGTTGAGCGCCTGGGCATCAAGCGCAGGTGAACTTAGCGCACGAAATCTGAACAGGACTCGATTTCAACTTGATGCACCGGTGACGGCCGGTCGCGGATTCTTCGAAATGGTCACGTTCATGCTTGGCGAATTGACCGAATTGCGACGTACGGCCTTTGAGGGATGGGAAAAATTCGCTTCCTACCGCCTAGGCGAGCACACCAACGACGGTGAGATATTCAACGAAGCTCCCTCCGGCCGCAGGTACAGGTACGTCACTGAGCTGTATTTAGCATCGCTGCTTTACTTCACGAACAAGTTTGGCGACGACGATCTGGAAGCCGCTCGGCAGAGGCTGTTCGCCTGGTCCTTCACTCCGCGCGTCCAGTTCCTGCGGGTTCAGTTCCGGACCATCGACAAGCTAGCCCAGGGAATCGACGCGCGTTCAGCGTTCGGCCTACTCCGGAACGCGGAAAATAGCCGGACAATCTATGAGCTTTCGTCCTCAAGTAAGCAGTACATGGACGGACATGAGGACGCGCTTGCTGCTGTGCTGAAGAACTTGGGACCACGATGACCACCGCGAGCCTCCTCTCCGTCGACGCGCTGTTCGGCGACATCAATGCGAGCTACACAATTCCAATCTACCAGCGCAATTATGCTTGGGACGCGGAGCAGATCGAGCAGCTCATCAACGACGTCTCTGATGCGATGCACAACGGCGACGAATCTTACTTTCTCGGCAATCTAATTGTCACCGAGCGCGGCTCCCATTTGACTGACTACGAGGTCATCGACGGCCAGCAACGACTGACAACGCTCTACCTCTTACTGACATTTTTCTTCCAAGTCTGGGGCCACGAAATTCCCGGTGGCTACAGGGACCGTCTGCAATACCAATCTCGGCCAAAATCGAGTTACGCGCTACGGCGTATTACAATTAAACAGCTTGGGCGCGCCGGCCCAACCGCTGACACTGCTGATGATGAAGATCAAAGGATTTATCGGGGTTACAATATTATCAGTCAGTTCATGCTCCAAAAGATACAGGGCGACGACCGCACCCGATTCGCTGCGTACCTGCGAAACCACGTTAACCTCGTGAGAGCGGTTCTGCCGAAGAAAACCGACCTGAACCGTTATTTCGAGATTATGAACACGCGTGGGCAGCAGCTCCAGCAGGTAGACATCGTCAAAGCTCGCCTTATGGGACTGCTCAGCACTGACGAGCAGGCATGCTTTGCATGGGTCTGGGAGGCCTGCGCTGATATGGACTCCTACGTCCAAATGACCTTAACGCGCGAAAATCCCCAACTCCGGGCGCGTTTGTTTGGCGAAGACTGGGCATGGCTACGCTCTGATTCATCGTTCGGCGAGCTTCTCGAGGTTCACCGCGTAGGTAATTACAACGCGAATGAGGCCAACTCCGTCGAATTTTCCGATAAGTGGCTGACACTCGACGCTGCGTTGCTTAAATATGCGGCCGCCGGCGCGCCTTCGTTGTCAGAAGATGAGGATAACGCTCGTTTCCGTTCGACGATCGAATTTCCAACTCTTTTACTACATACGTTGAGCGTTTGGCAAGAAGACGGCGACGCTGATGACGCTGGCTTGGATGATAAGAAACTAATCTATCGCTTTTCGAACGCATTCGATCCTAAGATTACAGATGGGGTTACGCTGCGCAGTAAGGCGCATCAGTTCCTTGTCCTGCTGCTGCGCTGCCGGAACTACTTCGACGCCTACGTACTGAAGAGGCAGTTCACCGCCACAAACCTTGATGAAGGCGATTGGTCTGTTAAACGCTTGGTTAGAGGAAACAAAAATTCGCCCCAGTACATTAACACCGCGGCCTCTGCTGCGATCGAAGTTGAGGATGATTGCGAGGAAGACTCGACCACGAATGATCTTCTTCTAATCGAGTCAATGCTGCGAGTAACTTACACGTCTCCGCGGACGATGCACTGGATCACCCTCGTCCTACGGACCGTCAACGCTCACCATTCAGCCCATTCAGCCGAAAGCGTGGTATGGCGGATACACAACGAGCTCCGCGAGTACGCGCGCGAAGAAGTCCGAAGTCATCTCTCAGCGTCAGGAAATCCTAAGCAGGGATTCGACATCAGCCGAATTGTGTTCACCTACGTCGACTATCTGCTGGCAACCGCCTCCCGGAAGAGAGATTTCCGGTTCATTTTCCGCAACTCGATCGAGCACTTTTACCCGCAGAGCCCAGACACCGAGCTTCAAGCGGCCTACGGCGTGCTTGAGTCTCGCGCTGATTGTGATCTATTCGGAAATCTTGTGCTTATTACCGCTCCCGACAATTCGAAGTTCACGAACTCTCTGCCCTCTACGAAAGCAAATTACGATCGAATTGTGGCGCAGAGTCCAAAACTCAGCGAGATGGCAGAGATTGCAAAGAATCATACGTGGGACAGCAGTGCGATAAAATCGTATCACAACAAGATGGTTGATCTCCTTCGGGCCGACATTGGTATTTGCGAAAGGCGGACACACAAGTCCGCAATAGAAAGCGCACAGTGTGAGATATCGTGATGTAAGCTTAAGGCTCCTGACAACGGGCTGGGTGGTTTGGCGTCTGTGAAGGAGCGAGACAGCGATAACATCTCGTTCGGCGGGATGGGCTGTTCTTCGACCCGTTCGGCTACGCCACGTCGGGCGCCGGCGGAACCGGTTCAGCGCGGGCTAGGCCCAACCATGAGGGATAAAACGCTCATGCCGCTCCTGAGCCCCGCGCTGCGCTCTCAACTCGTCCCATACTCGATCGACTCAGCGAGAGCACGATGTCGGTCCTCGTCGGGCGCCCGCTTCCGCTCACCGACATCCTGCACGCCTCCGCCTACTACCCCGCGGGCGGGTTCCACGGTTTCCCCGTGAAGTGGCTGTAGCGCCGGGCATTCGTTCGTCTATGCCGATTACGGTGGCGGGGTTGAGGCGGCCCGCGCAGCGGCGCAGGAACTGGGCCTCGCCGGATATCGCGTCTTCGGCTCGGTGGACGTCACCGACGCGCAGCGCACGCCAAACGGCTGGACGCCAAGTCTCGCTGGCGCCAATAGACGTGAGATCGCTCGTGCGACGGGGGAGGGGCTCACACTCGGGATGGTGCAGCCGCCCCCCGCCCACTGGACGGTGTTCGGGCGGCGCGCCGAGTACTGCGACGATCACGGACCGCGTTGCATCAGCATCCTGTACGTCGGCGGCGACGGCGTGGCGACCTACGATGTCTGTACCGGGGCAACGCGTGCCCACCCGAGGTCCTGTGTCCGATCCGTTCGGGGGCGGGTTTCGGCTTCAGTTACACGGACTTCACCGCGCAGGACGGCCTTATGGCGGAGGTGGTGCTTGGCGCCACGGCCCGGGCCGTGCCAGCATACCTCGTCTCCGATCTGGCCGGCCCCGACGGAGCCTGAAGCTGGCCGCAGCACTACCGGCACGTGCTCCAGCACGTTCCCAATCGGCTAAAAATCCGGATTTGGGCCCGCGGCTGACGAGGCCGCCAGTCCCACCGTCGAGATGGAGAACACCTCAGTCGGCCGTGCGATCCAGCGCGGCTGTCGCCTCATCCAGGCAGACACGATACCGCTGCTTCAGCGCCTGCGGGGCCAGGATCTCGACATGCGCCCCCCAGGTGAAGAGGTGCCACGCCATCTCGCTGAGCCCTGAGGCGCGGAAGGCGACGGTGACGCTGCCGTCCTCGTTCAATGTTACGTGCTGTTGGGGATGGAAGAGAAACCGTCGTGCATCAGCTGCAACCTCGGGTGCGAACCGCCACGCCACGTCGAAGGTCTCACCATCCCAGAACGCGCCGAAGGACCGGGCGGCATAGGCCGGCAAGTCGAAGTTCTCGTCTCGCACGAAGGTCTCACCGGTCAGGCGCAACCGCTCGATGTTGGCGATCGCGTAGATGCGATGCTCGCAGACGTCCGGATGCGGGTTGAAGCCGACGAGGTAGGTGCGCGAGCCCGTAAGAAAGCCGTAGGGGTGCAGGATCGGGTAGGAGAGCGAGCCCGTGTCGCGTCGCTTGTAGACGAGGCGCACTGAATGGCAGGCGAGGACAGCCTCCCGCAGACCCAGGATGATCTCCGGCGCGATGGTCTCCTGGGGACCAGGTCGGACAACGACACCAGTCGCGGCAAACAAAGTCTCGAGGTTCACGTCGACGCGTCTGAACGCCTGCCGATTTTGATTGGCTTCGAGCTTGACTGCGAGGGTATTCAGTCGCCCTGCCTCGTGGACGAGCCCTTGGCGTCGCGCCCGATCCGCCGCGACGCGCAGCTCCATAAGCTCTTCGAGCGCTGGGGTCTGAAGCGGCGCCAAGCGCCCAGCCGGAACGCGCCAGCTCTTCGTGCCGTCGTCACGGGTGAACGAAAGGAGACCGTCCGGCAGGAGTCGGTGCAGCGTGTCACGCAGCCGCTCAGCGGTTCGCCGGTTGACGCCGACGGTCTCAGCCATCTGCTCGAGCGTCAGACCGCCGCGCGCTTCAGCCAGCGCGAGGCCTAAGGCCAGCAGGCGCTCGGCGGGTGCGTAGCGCGTCCCCATCAGCGTCGACCCTGATTCCACGTCCGCTTCTGTCGTAGGGATGAGGTTTACCTCTCACGACGATCCGATCAAGGCCCGAGGCGGGTTAGCGGCCGTCGCGAGCTCTGGAGGCAGGCATGGGGTGGGGAACGCGCACGATTGGACGAGGCGAGATCGCCCAAGTTCAGGCGGAAGGCCGCCGGGCCGAGCGGATCGCCGAGCGAGGCGGTCTCGTCACCTGCACACTCGAGGCAGAGAGCGTACAGGCCCTGAAGGATGCCGGCGTCGTGCGCGACGACGCCGAGGCACGCCCCGATGGAACGATGCTTCTAACGATGGTCCGCGACGAGTGCGACGCCCTCCTAGCGAACCGGCAATCGGGGGAGGGCACCGGCGCGACCCTCCTGCGTTTGCTGGGACGAGACCCCATTGCCTGGAAGGCGGCGCATGCCTGCGTCGCCAAGGCCCGACGGCGAGCGGCGGCACCGTTCACCCCGAAGGCAGAGCTCGCTGCGCTCGCCCGCGCGGCGGTGGCCGAGCGCGACCGTCTGACCGGCCGCGGCCCGTGACGGCTGCCGAACTGGCGGGGACACGCTAAGGTGGCGCCCGCCGTATCGATCGCAGGGCGTCCATGACCCTCCGGACCATCATTGCCTGGTCTTTGCTCGCGCTCACTGGGATCGTCCTTGCGGGCACGGGGGCTCGTCTGCTCCCGCAGGCCCGCAGGGCAGCCCTGGTGCTGCGGGCAGCCGAAGCCCCGCCCGCGCTCGCCGATCTGCGACTGAAGGATGTCCTAAGCTCGGAGCGCGTGGCCGCCGAGATCGACGCCGCACTCGCGGCCGAGGACGACGAACTCGCCCAAAGCTTCATCGACCTCGCAGACGGCCGCGGCATCTCGGTCAGCGCCGACCAGCGTGAGCGCTTGGCGACCTTGCGTAGCAGTACCGCCTATTTTTCGGCCCGCGCCTTCGCCGCAGGCGCGATGACGGGCGAAGCCGACAGCGCGGCCGGCCTCGCCGGAACCTTGGCCGCGGATGTTACCGGCGTGGGTGACATCCGCGATCTGGTGCGTGAAGCGCCTCTATGTGCACGCGGAGATCCGGCCTGTGATCGCGTCGTAGTCGGCTTGGCGACCGTCGGGCTCGCCACTACTGCCACGACGTGGATAGGGGGCCTCGGCCTGGCGGCCCGGGGCGGCGTGACGATCACGAAGGTCGCCCGCAAAATGCATCGTCTATCGGAGCCGCTGACAGCTGGCCTGACGCGGATGGTGCGCGCGTGCGTCGACCCGGCCGCCGTCGAGGCCCTGCTCCAGGCCGGCCGGCGCATGAACATCGACGGCTTGCGTGCAGCAGCCGTCGCAGCGATCCGACCGACCGAGGTCGGCGCGCTCCGTGACCTCGGCCGCAACGTCTACCAGCTCTACGGTATCACCGGTGCGCGCGGCGTGCTCCAGGCCCTATCGCTCGCCCGTTCACCCGTTGAGGTCGTGCGAATCGAGCGGCTGGCCGCGCGCTTCGGTTCGAAGACGCGGGCGACGCTGAAAGTGCTCGACCGCGCTGCGCTGGTGCTAGGTGCAGAAATTTCCGCGCTCGTAAGGGCCGTACTGGGTGGCATCGCCTGGTGCATCGGCGTGGCGCTGTTCTGCCGTCGCCTCGGGCTGATGGTCGGGCGCGTGCTCTGGCCGCGGCGACCACCCGCGGACAGATCCCTGGAGGCGACCCGCGTCGCGATAAGCCTCTCCGCGGCGACTCCACGTCCGATTCTGTCGCAACGCCCGGTTACCTCGGTGACCGACGGCCGCGGCGCGCAGCCGATCGGGGCCGAGGCATCGGGGAGCGCTGACGATGAACGAGAACGCGGAGTGGTCGCGGGTGGCCCAAGCGCGGACGCGCGCTGCGCTGGAAGCCGCCCCCCTGACGTCTGAGTTGTGCCTCAAGCACAGCGCGGGCCGCTTCGGCATTCTGGCGGGCGCGGATCGGCTAGGCGGTCCGCTGAGCGTCGTCGATCGGGTAAGCGGGGCCGTCCATTCCTACGCTGACGCCGAGGCTCTGATCGCGGCTGGGTGGGTCCTCGACTGAAATCCGAGGTCTTCCCGGCGGAGCGCGCAATGATCCGAAACCCGAACTTCATGCAAGCGCCGAGCGCGAAGCGGTCGCAGCGGTCGGTCGGTCTCATCGGCTGCGATCTCTCCGACATTACGGTCGCGACGGGGGCCGGCGGGGATCTCACAGTGGACGGGCGCGCGGTGGTCGTGGCGGGGCAGGGGGACACCGAGGTCGGGGCGCGGCTGCGCGCCGCCCTCGGCGCTCTAACAGCCGAGGGTTATGGCGGCGCCCGCGTGCTGCTGCAGCTCCTGCGCAAGCGGGACTTTCCGAGCTTCACACTCGAGCGCTTCGACGCCTGCATTACAGCGGCCTACGCGGATGATGCGGACCGCGTCTGGATCGCGACAGTGATGCCCGACCACGACCAAACGGCGCTGGCGCTCATAGCCTTCCGCCCACCACACGCGACCGCCGCAGTGCTCCGAATGCGCGCGATGCAATGGGGGCTCAGGGACTGACCTGGACGCTCCTGCGATCCTTAGAAACCGAACGATGGATTGAACCGCGTCGCGGATCGATCCCGCAGTCTGGTCACGAAGGAGGAACATCGGATGGATGATCATGGCGCAGGCAGCACGGCAGACCCTCACCGACTTCGCGGACGAGCTCTACCTCACCTACCTGCAGCTCCACAGCGTCTGGGGTTGCCCGGGCCGCATCCCCCTCGAGGCGCGCGCCTGGACACCGCCCCCCACCCCGGCGTTGATCACGGACGCGGCGGCGCGTGGTTTTCAAGACTGGATCGAGGACGCCGCCTGCACCACCGCGCTCACTGAGAAGCGCGGCGGAATTACCTACGCCTGCGCAGTGCGTGGCCTCTATGACGCTATCACCAGCGCGCTTCTCACTGCGGCACACCCCGGTCCGGTCGACGTGTGCGGATGGGCGTTCGACCTCGCGTGGTCCGGGGACCTCTGGATCATCGACGCGCCGCGGCCCAAATCATCCCCCCGCAGCCCCACCGATGGCGCAGAATCTGGGCGCGCACCGGCAAGGCGCGCGCGCGCCGTCCCACGCCGTGAGGTCCTCGGGCTCTTCGCCGCCGTCCCATCCGCCCTCACGCTCGGAACGGGTCGTGCGTTTGCGCATCCAACCACCCATCCAGCTTGGGCAGTTGCATCGGCGGTCGCCCTCGAAGCCCGACCCCACACCGTACTCGCGACCGTTCTGCGCGTGCTCGACAGCCTGCCTTGGGCGGATCGGTGGACCCATATCACCTCGGAGAAAACCCACTGCGCCCTCGAGCGACTGCGCGAACTCGACACCGGGCCGTTCGTGTCGGCCGCGACGCTCGTGCGGGGACTCGCCGAAACGCTAACCGCCGATAGCTGTCCGCGCTGCCGGACCGCAGTTTCACGGGACGTCGCGCGCGCCGAGACAGCGGACCACGTCCGCTTCCATGCTGCGACCGCTGACCTCTTGCTTGCCCGCCTGCGGCGATACGCGGCCGCGGGCACGACGTGGTACGGCCAGGAGCAGGGCGCGCCCATGAGCTGGGATGGGCTTGTGACGAGCGCAACGTTCGACCTGTGGAACTTCTGCGCGTCGTTGAGGATGCGCGACGAGTGCGTCGTGCAGGCGGCCGACCCGCTCACGTTCACCGATGAAATCCAGGTCGCGCTTGGCCCCTTGCTGGTGCGCCTCCAGCGGGGCAACACGCGTTTGATAGGACCGGCCTTGTGCGCGTGGGTACCGCCAGGGCTTGGCGCCGCCGCGGGCGATCGGCGAGCCCTCTCCCACATCTGGCTGCTCGACGATGTCGAGGGGCCGCTGTCCTAATGCCCATACCGTTCGTCCTCCACCACGGGATCACGGCACGGCCGGCGCCTGCTCTTGTTCGATCGCGATCTGCGGAAAGCCCCGTCCCAAAGGCTCGGTCGAAGCGGGCTTCGTCGTCGGCGGGTCACAGTCGAGGAGCTTCTTGGCCACGAGGGTCGCGATCAGCTCGGCGGAGATCGCGTCGAGGACTTCGTGGAACTGCTGATCGTCCAGGTCGATCATGATGCTGAAGGCAACCTCAAGTCGCGCGTGGTTCGCCGGCACGAGCACGGCGTCGTCATCCCCTGCTAGTAAGCTCGGCAGATCGCGTCGACCTGCCCCTGGATCGCCTTCTGCTTATCGCGCAGAACGAACTCGCGCGCGCTCGCCGTCGCCGTGGTCTGCCTCCTCGCGTTCCTCCACGCGCACGAAATCCGGACTGGGCTCACGCTGATAGTCACACTGACGGGCTGATGATCCCTCGCGCGGTGCACCGCGTCCGCTCACACGATAGCGGACCAACCCGCGACGACCATGGCCTCGACGTGCTCGTATGTGACCGTCTCCCGCGCGCGTGGATCGACGACTCGCAGGTGTCCGTCCAGGATATCGTGGGCGGCGAGGAGCGCATGCTGTCCGCTGACGTGTCGAAGCGGTAGCGCGTCCGCCCCGACGACATCGACGTTGATCATCGCGGCGAAGGTACGGGCGACCGCGTGGGCCAGGCGCTCCGAGTCACGCACGACCGGCTCCTCGTCCACCGGGGTGACCGCGAACACCATCGAGGACTGAGCCGCTACGTAACGTTTGGGTTTTGGCATGGTCGTCTCCTGCCTGGGTTTAGGCTCCATTGCCCACAAACCTCCTGAACCCATTGGACCTTTGCGACGGGTGCGGCGCTCGGGGACCATGCGAGGGCCTGAATGGGTAGGATGGTCGACGGCCGTAGCGGACGATCGGCATGCGACGCGAGGGTCGCATCCGGTCCCGCCGGTGGCATGCGCGCTGCCCGCATCACGGGCAGAAGCCAATGCGGGCTCGCCCAGCCTGCGGTTTGACCGCGACTTCAGCTGACAGAAGCGCCAACAATCCGGCCGGGTCGGCGACGCCTAGGACCGAGGCCTTGCGCGCGACAACGGCGAAGTCACCGGGCGCCAGGGGCTCGAGGTCGGATAGGCCCGCAGGTGCGGGATCTCCAAATCGAGTCTCGAACGCGTGCCGCGCCTGGTCCGCGGTCATGGGACGGAACTCGACCTTGAACAGGAACCGGCGCAGCGTGGCCGGGTCGAGGCTCTCCATCAGGTTGGTGGTGCAGGCAAACGGATGCTGCGCCGCCTCCATGTGCGTGAGCATCTCGTTGACCTGGCTCACCTCCCAACTCGCGCGTGCGTCGGCGCGGTCGCGCAGCAGGGAGTCGGCCTCGTCGAGGACGAGCATCGCGCCGCGTTCGGCCGCCTCAGCGAACGCGGCGGCGATCGCCTGCTCGGTCCCACCGACCCACATCGACAACAGGTCGGACGCCTTGCGCTCGATCACGTCGACCCCGAGTCGCGACGCGAGATAGCGGGCGTAGGCGCTCTTGCCGGTACCCGGCAGACCGTGGAAGCAGAACGACAGCGCCCGGCCGGGGCAAGCTGCCACGCGATCGGCGAGGTGGGCGAGATCGATATCGGCAGCCGACAGGGCGGGATCGAACAGCGCAGGCTTGCGCGGGGTCAGGGATACGCGCCCGAGCAGCGTCTGCTGGATCGATCGCGCGGAGAGGGCCGCCGCTCGCGCGCCGCCACGGGTGAGCTTGGCCACCCGCAGCCCGCTGTCTAGGATCGCTGGAGCAGCCTCGATGTCGGCGAGGCCATCGAGATCCCGGGGCGGGAGCGCCAGGCCCCGCTGTGCGGCGATGCGCCCGATCATGATCCGTCGCCGCTCACGTCCGGGCTCCGGCAGGCGGACCGCCAGCGCCATCCGGCGCATGACGGCGGGCCCGAGGCGCTCGGGGTGATTGGTGATCCACACCGTCGGCGCCTCCGTGGTTTCCACGAGGCGGTTCATGAACACCTTCGAGCCCCGGCGCTTGCCAGCATCATCCTCGTCGACGCCCGTGAAGATATCATCGGCCTCGTCAACGACGAGGAGCATGCGGCCTGCCCGGGCGGCCAACGCCCGGGCAACCGCGAAAGCGGCGACGCGATCCCGACGATTCGGCTCAGCGTCGAGTTCATCCGCCTCACCGACGAAGCAGGCGCGCGCCGCCAAGCGCTCAGCCAGGGTGCGGGCAAACTCAGTCTTTCCGGTGCCAGGGGCTCCGTGCACCAACAGGTTGATCCCTCGGCTGCGCCGAGCGAGGGCGGCACCGACGAGTGCCTCTGCGAGGTCGCGGATCTCGCCCAGATGCGCGAAGTCATCCCACTGTAGGTGGGCCGGTGCGAAACGTCCGAGCAGCGCGGCGCGCAGGGCTTCATCTCCACTGGCGCTGAGCCGCGCGATTTGAAGAACGGTGCCCGACGGTGCGTAATCGCCGCCTTTGCGGTCCTCGAGCAGGCCGAGCAGCCGGAGCGGACACACGGTCTTCAGGCGCTGCCGTACGCGCTCGAGCGGGTGGGCGGTCAGTGCGGCAAGGCCCGCTACGTTGATCTCGTCGCGCCCCGAATGCGACTCGCCGGCCAGCGCCGCGAGGGATTGGAAGGGACGAAAGAGCGCGGATCGGACGGCGAGCTTCAGGATCGCTCCGTCGAGGGGCGGGAGGGCGAGCGTGCGACATAGCCAAGCCAAGCGCCGCTCGAGCGACGAGGGCGGTGGTACCCGCCGGCCCGCGGTTAGGGCCTCCACGACAGGCTTGAGGGCGATCCAAGTCCGACCCTCGACCTCGCCGATGCCGATTTCGAGATCGCCGAGATCGAGGGTCGGCAACGGGCCGCAGCCGAGCCGGCCGGCATGGTCGACGAACCATTTGACGAGCGAACGATCGGGGGCGGATCCGCTCGATCTTGACCGTTCGGGCCGCAGGAGGGCGGTGTGGGCGCACAGGCGCAACTGGAACAGGTCGTAGCGGGTCATCAGGCTCCCTCAAAAATCAAGCGAGAGAGAAGCGTGATGGCTACGACAGAAGCGGACGTATCGCGTATAAGCGAGCTATGTGCGGGCGCTGGAGGAGGAAACGCTCGACGCTCAGCCTCAGCCGTGGACCGGCTCTGGCATCAGGTCTGCGATCTGACTGCAGATCGGCGGTCGTCGATTAGTCCGTTTGTGCCCCAAGTGTAGGGGTAAGAGTGCTCGAGCTTTGAACACTTGTGCCGGACGTGAACAGTGCAGAACTTGGGGACGGCTGCGTGTGCGCAGGTGTTACCCCAATGGCTGGACTCGCGTCGCTCGAGCTGCGGTCAAAGGATTCGGTGCGCTGAGCAGCGGGGGGAGGACGTGTGTAGCTAGAATTGGCCGAAGGCACGCGATGCACCGTTGGGGACAAATGCACAGGCGATGCTTACTGCCGATATTTACGTCGATGCAAAAGCATGCTTAGATTCGCGATCCGAGACACAAGTCAATCTCAACACCTTTTCGCAAATAATCCGGACAAAAAATGGAAACGACAAACTCCTCATCGCAATCAAGCGAGATTGCAGATTGGATAGAAAAATGGATCGAGGAAGAGGTCATAGCGAGAGCCGACCCGGGCGAACAGGACGAACTCCATGACGCTAATTATTATTTAGATTGTCTAATGAGCGCCGCTAATGAGGAGGGATATCACACAGATGAAGTTATTTCGACTTCAGGATCGAAGCATGAATTGATGCTTCGTATTCATAAGGCTTTGAAGATTAACTGGAATAAACAAAATTCTAGTGCAACAAAACGCGGCTGATCGAAATGACATTAAGGCGCGGCCAAGATTGTGTTGTTCTCAGGCTTGCGTCCCGGGGTAACGGGCTGCTGGCTGTGCGGAGAGCCAGAGCTCGGCGGACGAGACCGGGATCAGCAACCGGCGCCCTACCTTCACAGCATGCAGGCGGCCGGCGGCGATCTCCTCGAGAGTCTTCGTGCGGCCAAGGCCCGACCACCGGAGGAATTCTGGAAGGTTGAAGGCGCCCTTTTCGGCGCGGGAGAGGGGCTCACGCACGGCTGGTTCCCGGCTCTGTGGTGGCTGCGGACGGTGCCAATGGCGCTGAGCCGCTGTCCCGCTCAATATAGACGGCGCGTCACATGCTGCGCACAGGTTACGCGGTCCCGAGAATGCCAGAAGACGCCGACGCGGAGCCGGCGTCGACGCGATCAAGCGGTCCGGTGATTGGGCGGGGCTGCAGAGATCCGCAAGGAGGGCCCGCAGGTAGGCCGAGGGAAACGCATGCGCGTCGTCCTTGCTATGTTCGTCGTGAAGTGCCCGCCGTGCCAGCGACGCGACACCTACGATCTGGCGCGCCTCCAGCAAAGGTTCAGCAAGCATGCCGACCTCTACGACGTCTATCTGCGCCTGACACAGACGTGCAGCCATCAGCAGGCCTTCGGCACCCGGCAGCCGAATCTATTCGCCGGGTGAAGGATCGCAGAGGGGGAATGAATGACTGCCGGTCCTAAGCTTGAGCTTGCCGGTCAGCTGGCAGGTATTGAGGAACGCCCTTGTAGCTGCATTCCACAGAGGCGGTAGATTTTCCCGACTGCCGAACTGTCTATTCGGGTGCGCGAACATCCCGGGAATGCTCACCGTTCCCGGGATGCCGTGTCCCCTAAAGCCGTCTGGCTAATGTCAGGCCGCCGTCTCGCGCAGGATGCTGTTCTGCTCGACGAGGCGCGTAAGGCGCTCCGTGGCGTCCAGCCAGAAGGTGTGCAGATCGACCCGGCTCGCGTACCGCCACAGCGTCGCGCTGTGGTAGCTGACCCGAAGCTTGTAGTCCGTGGAGGTCGTCTTGCCTTCCCACTGCTGCTTGTCGAGGTCCAGATACAGGTAGACCGGATGCTCGTACATCATGCCTGGAACTGCAGATGTGAAGAACTGGGTTTCCATGGCTTTGTATGGTTGCGGCGTCTGAGGGTCCAGGACGTATTCGACGCTTGCATCGTCGTCCGCTTGGCCTTGGGTACGCCAGGCGGCGTTACCGGCAGTATCGACGGAGAGCGATACTAGTTCCTGGCCGGGGGGGACGATCCAGAGCTTGAACAGCTCCGGGTCGGTCCAGGCCCGGTAGATCTCGTTCCTCCGGGCGACTACGATCCGCTCAATCGTGAACGAGATTGCAGGCTCCGTGGTCCGGTACCCGTCGTCGTTGAACGCTGGTAGTGGTGGTGTGTCTGTCACAGCCTTACCCTTGTGTTTCAGAGTTTAGGTTGGCGCAGGAGAGACATCCGTCAAAAATCGGGGGCGCTCTCGTCGTCTGTTCTCTGCCTGCCTGCTAGATATATTAAGGGACCCTCCGCGCGAGCATACGAGAAGGGGTAAGTTTGCGGTCACGCTTCTCAGTGCTCTGAGTTACTGTGCTGTTTGCGCGGGGCTTAGATCTTCTGTTGCGGAGCTTGGGCAACGGTCGACACAAAGGCTGGCAGTGCACATGCGTCGCGCGCGGGGTGAGGGTGCGCGTTGGCAGGTGGCAATGAAGGCTCGCCAGCCGAAATGCGCTGCCGGAGGGCATGCTTGGATGCCCCGGTCCGGTGTACGAGCTCGTTGGCAAGCGTGCCGACGTAGCCCGTGGGCGTATCGAAGGCGGTTCGCGGCTACAGGTGGATCGTGTCAGTGGCCGGCACGTAGCAGGCGCGAACTCCATCCTCGCGGATTGTAGCACCGGTGGCCGCGACGAAGGCATCGGATGCCGGCAAAGGCGTGGGTTGCGACGTGACGGAGAAGGCATCAGCGGCTGGTGGGGCGGCGTCGACCTGGGCGGCGTTAAAGACGTGAACGGCGCGTGCGACGAAGGGGGGGGGGACGCCGTCGGGCGTGTGGGTATCGCCGGTCTCGGCGCGGGCGCTGCGCGGCAGATCCTTGTAGAACAGCACCAGCGTGCGGCGCTCGGCCTTCCAGACCTGCGCCCCGAGGGTGGCCTACTGTTGGTAGGTCGCCCAGCGCGCGTCGGCGTAACCGTTGGTCTGCGCCGCGCACCACAGCGCCAGCACGTTGATGCCACGGTAGCGCCGCCCGGTGCGAGCGTTGCGCGGCATCGGATCGGCGCCGTGCCAGAGTGGAGTCTACGACGCGGGGTCGGCTGTCTCGAGCTGGGTGAGGATGGCGGCGGCGACGCGGGTGTGCATGTCGTGCGGGGGCATGAAGGGTGGGGATCCGAGCGGCTGCGCGGTGGCAGCAGTTCAGGCCCGGATTCCTAGACGTTGCGACATGCTGAACGGACTGGTCCACGCGTCGGTCGGTCAACCGCACGGCGCTTGAACGGCCACGACTGGATTGTCCTCTGATCGCGGCAGTCAGCTGCGGCCCGAGAAAGATCCGTCAGAACCTGCGGCCTCAAGCCCCTTTGGGTTTAGTCGATCAACGCGAGGCGACGGCTTTGCTGGCGAAGAACGCTGTTGCGCGCATGCTGCCGGCTTCGTGGTAGACGAGAAGCGCTCGCGAACCCACGAAGCGTAGGCTAACCGGTCCATTGGGCAGCGTGGTCAGGACGCGGTAGGCCAGCCGGCTGTCGAGAACGACCTTGTGGTCGATGACCGCTGGTGTGTCGACCAGCTCGGCATCGACAGCGATAACCTCATCCTCCTCGATCACGGCATGCGCCACGATCGCGTCGCTAAGCGAAGAAGGATAGATGTCAATGGCATAGACTGGGCCGAGGGACTGCACGCGCACCTCGAAGCAAGCCCGCAGGGTCTCCCCACAGCCGTAGAGGCGCGCCGTTGCGTCGCCTTGGCGATCGCCGAGAATGATCTGCACTTGCCCGTAGAATGGCTTGCCTTTGTCCTGTGTGACGCAAACCTCATCGTAGGACAGACCATTGAGAGCGCGCGCCAGAGCAGGGAAGGGGTGCTTCGGGCGCCCGATGGCGCAGATCAGAACGCCGTCCGTGAAAATGTCCGACGTTGAACTGGCGTGGTGGCGGGCCCGATCGGGCGACATCCGCCTCAGCGCGCCCTGGAGACGGACGCTGTCGGAGGGGGCGACCCGGAACGCAAGCGCGCTGAGGCTCGGGTCGCTGACGCAGTAGAAGGCGATTGAATTGCCTGCCACAGCGCGGCCGTCGCTGACGTCGATCCCACTGTCCTCCCGCTCGAAGGTCTGATGCGCCATCAGCCGGTGGGCGCAGGCGAGCACGCGCGCGACCGCCTCGACGTCGATGGGCCGCCCCTCTCCAAGCGTAAGAGCCTCCCACGGTCGGGCCTCGCGACTCGACGGAACACTAATCCCGAATTGGAGGTAGTTGCGTCGCTTCCGTCCACGCCGCGGCGGCGCATCGAGCTGCTCGCCGAGTGAACGCGGCAGGTTCAACTGGAGGTGTCGTCTGTCGAGATCGATCTCGCAATCGAGCTCAGCGCCGCGATCGACACTGTGGCGCAGCCGAGGCAATTGCACCATGATCTGCTGGACGCCCTCGACACAGACGGAGTCGGCGAACGGCCTGCTGATCAGCGGCGCATCCACCTGAGCGACCAGGCCGTGCTCAGAAGACACCGAGAGGCGCAGGCGTCCGGGTAGCAGCTCGAACTGCAGCGGCAACGGTTTCCGTTTCAGCGTCAGTGCCACCAGTGCGTCGTCGAGGTCGCCGAAGCGCATCCTGAACTGATATTTACCTTTCTCAACGGGTTCACCCAGCGGAGGGAAGGCAAGTGATTGGGGGTTATTCTGCCAGCGCTCGTGCAGGCGATGCATCGCACTCCAGGCGCTGCGATCAAAAACGATCTGATCCTCGGCGTCCGGATCGTCCGGGTCGTCGTACTTGTCCACCGGGTCGCCCCTCGATGCCCCGAGCGCAGGAACACGCCCGTTCATCCTCCGTATAGACGCCGCTCGCCGAAACGTAGAGATCGATCAAACCCTGGGGCTGACTTCGGAGATCATGTGTGGCTGCCTTGATGGTCGTACGAAGCCGGGAGGCTGAGCGGTGAGGCAGCCGGGCAACGCCGTGCCGGAGCGCTTCGAGGATCTGTTCGGTCAGGAGCACGCCGTGAAAGTCCTGAAGGGGCACGTTGCCGAGGTTCTGGGGCGGCATGTCGCTAATCCCCGCGGGGCCGCCTTCCTCCTTCACGGTCCCTACGGCTCGGGCAAAACCTCGCTCGCGCGGATAACCGCCAAGGCGCTTCTGTGCACGGGTCGACGCATGGGCGCCGTTGCCGAGCCGCACGAGCTATCGCCATGCAACGAATGCTCGGACTGCGTTGAGGCCGATCTCAACTTTGTCGAGCCGAGGGATCATCATCCGCGCTTGTCCTACTACGACTGTGGCTCCGACGTCAGCGTTAAATGGATTCGTGAGATTGTCGCGCGCAGCCGCCATCAGCTGCCGCGAGCGGATCAACGGCGTGTCGTCGTCCTCGACGAAGCGCACAAGCTCTCCTCGGGGGGCTTTCACGCGCTACATCAAATTCTGCAGGACCGGCCAGCCCACCTGACCGTCTTCCTCGTCACCACGGATCGCGACCAGATCGCATCAGCGGTCCAATCGCGATGCCACGCCGTGCGCACGGACCTCCTCGATGCTCCGACAGCCGAAGCCTACGCCCGCGTCGTGTGCCGGAAGCGAAATCTCGCCTACGAAGGGGAGGCCCTCAGCGTTCTCGTCGATTACGCCCGGGGACACGCGCGCGACCTGTTCCGCGCCATCGAAGCGGTTGGCGAGGAAGGCCACGTAAATCTTGAGAATGTGCGCCGTCACTTCCCCCTCAGCGATGCCCTGAAGCTCGCTGATTATCTGGATGCTGTGCTCGACAACGATCTCGAGGGACAGCTGCGTGCGCTTGACGGCTGGCTTGCTGAACCGCCCGTGAAGCTCCTCGCGCTGCACCGTCTGCTGGTATTCGTGTTCATCAACGACGTCATGCGTGTTCACCGCCCCGATCGTACGATGACCGATCTGCCGGCTGTGCGGCGTTCGGCCATCCGGGCAGGCTTCGCGCGCCGCGCGGAAGCGCTGGGGCTAAGCGAGACCACGCTCTGGGAGCGGATCATCGCGCACTGGACGATCGCGCCCGGGCAACTCGGCGAGCCGGCTCTGATGGAACGGGTCCTCCGTTTCAGAAGCAATGTGGTCTGGCCGGCAATGCCCTCTATGGCGAATGTTGGCGCGCTTGGCCTCGCCCCACGGCGGGCGCGTCGCTCCGCGCGCGCCGCGACACCCGATGGCGGTGGTGCCAACTACCTGTCGAAGGACGAAGCGAGGCGCATCTGGGACGCCGGATCATTTCTTGTCCGGGAGTACGGTCTTGTATTTAACGCGCGCGTGCGCTTCGACCATGCGCGTCTTAAAGGCGCCCGCCAGAACGAGGGTGTCGAACTCGCGCGCCAGTTCCTGCATGAGCTCGGTCTAGCCCTCAACCGCTGGGAGCGCCCCCGACCGTCGAAGTCGACGAGCGAGGCAGCCCCGCTTCACTGGATCTGTGTGCACGAGGTCGACGCCAGCGATGGTCTCGTCACTCAGATCGCCGCGCACATCCCGCTCCACCACCGGCGCGACGTCGAGCACTGGCTGCGCGGCAGTTTCCTTCCGACCAAGTGCGGATCAGCGCCGGATCTTCGGGCCGTTCAGCTGCGCCACTACGGAGGAGCCACAAACCCCGGAGGCGACGAGACACACGGGACGCAGAAGCGCGCGCACCGGCGGCACACGAACCTGCTGCGTCTGCTTTGCCGCGGTCTGGATCCCTCGCTGGTCGGGCGTAACGCGGAGGATCGGCGACGTCCCCTCGTCGACCTCATTGGCCTTTGCCCCGGGATCCGCCGTCCCGCCGGACGTCTCGATCACGGTCGGCGCGTCGGGACTTCGCGTTCCATTGCCGCCGGTAGGCAGGAGGCCGAGGCATCATACGGCCTGACGGCACTTTCACCGTTCGGGGCGGAGGCCTGGGCTTTCCTTGGAAGTGGCTGGGAGCATGCTGAGTATGCCGACCGGCGGCGCTGGCGCTCAGAGGCGGCGCGGCGCGATGCGGTGGAGGTGGAGGACCAGCGCGGCGCCGCATCGCCGATGTCCGATGTATTAGGAGCCGGCGATCGTGCGGCGGTTTTATCGTTCCGGTTTGATCAAGGAACGATGCAGCGCTCCTGGGTGACCTGGGAGCAATCACGCCTGCCACGCCCGCGTTTGCTTGGGGTCGCATCGCCCGATCTTACGGGAGGCGCTGGATTCCACGATTGCTGACGGGAGACAGCGTGCTCCAAATTTGCCCTGGCTGTAGGATCCTATACCCCGGATGCAGCAGCTTGGATCGGCTCACCCGAATGTGGCCTCAGCGCCATGAAAATTAATTTAAACATCCATAAAATACAATGACTTGAAGCTTTTTTACGGTATGTACGCTACAAGAACGAAACATGATCAAAGTTTCCGATAGTGCTCTCTAGCTTTTCATAAAATGTTTCTTAAACTGAAAGATGCGTGCTTTCGCCTAGGATATTCCTTTGCATCCACCGGTTGAATAAATGGGGTGAGGGTCTGCAAGACGTCCAACGTCGCTCGTGCACTCACCAATCATGAGGCTTGCGAACAACAAGGCCATGAACCTGTTTTTCGCGGGAAGCTGAGAGGCAATGCTGATCAGCACGCGCTACTGCAAGGACGAACCAACCATGTGAAGTGTTGGGCAGTTTGTGCGCCAGGGAAAGGTAGCATGTGCGGGGGCCGAGCTACACGTCGCCGGTGGCCGGGAAGGCCGCTTGTCGGCAGAACCGTACCGGTGAGGGGTTTCGAGTTTTAAACACTTAGGACGGCGCAGAACGGCGGCGATAGGTCGATGTGCCGGGTCGGGTGATGCGCTCGATGTCGGTCGTAAGGTGGGTGAACGAAGGGCCGGCGCTACGGTGGTGATTGTCGCTGTAGCCGTCCTGATCCGTCAGGTTCGGGGCCGGTCCCTTTCAAGCAGGCCGGCCCCGGAAGCTACTAATGTTGAGCTACGTTCACGCCGCTAGGTTGGCCGGTGCCACAGTATGCTTGCGGCCTCGGCCCGGCTGTGTCGCTCTTGCCGGGGCGCGGGTGGCGATGTGAATGAATTCATCGGACTCTGGTGACGGGGCGGTCGTCTGTGTGCCGGGGGCGGGAGTGGGTACGCCAGCCAGGTCGAGTTCGCCGTCGACGAGCCACCAGTCCGTGTAACGACGATGCAGCGCGCGAGCGTGGTTCGGGAGACCGGCCGTGGCTATTGCCGCGAACGCGTGCTCCAGCGTCATGGGGATGAATGGGATCGGGCCAGCCTGCGGGTCGATGAGCTGGCGCGTGTAAGTTGATGCCGCTGCGTGCGCGAGTTGGTTGTGTGTGGGGGCGATGAAGGCCAGCACCGCTTTGTCCGCGAGCCCGGCCGTGAGCATCGCGCTGGCGAGGCAGTGCTGGCGGTAGAGCTGCTGGCAAGCGGGACCGGTGAGCGTCGGATCGTCCGGGTCCACGAACAGGCCGGCGGTGCTGCGGGCAATCTCCGCGTGCCGCGGGTGTGGCGGCGGCGCGGGCTCGTGGCCGGGCTCGCTGTACTTAATCTCTATGCAGGTGAGCACGCGGGCGCCGGTCGAGTCCCAGCCACGAAGGACAACGTCGTAGGCGGTGCGGTCGGCGGTGAAGCGTGGGTCGCTGCGTCCCGGCGAGTGCTCGAACAGGATGTCGGTCACGTGGGTCATGGTCCCCGGCAGCAGTTCGTTGACGAAGCGGGTGGCCAGGGTCGGATTGCTGGTGAGTAGGCCGAAGAGGTTGAAGGCCAGGGGCTGCGAGGACAGCAAGTTGGTCTTCAGCCGGTCGATGTCGTAGGCCGCGCTAGGCTCACGGTAGGCCAGCGCGCGGGCGACCACCGGGACGATGTCCGGATGAAGGAAGTTGGCGCCGAGCGTGCCGGCCGCGGCCGAGATGCGCGAGCCGAGCCGACGGGGGCGGTGCAGCTCACGGCGATCGATGTGGGTGCCGATCGCGAGGCCGCGGTCCTCGCGCCAGAGCGCCTGCAGGAAGCGGGCGGCGGCCTTGAAGCGGTGGTCGGCGGGGACGAAGACGTGGTGACGGCGGCGGGCGGCCTCGGGAATGAGGGGGACGCGGTCGATCGGGCCCAGGCCGCTGGGGTCGAGGAGCGTGTGGGCGGCGGCCGCGGAGGGGTTGGGATCGTCGGCGGTTACGGGCGGCAGGGGTGCGGTGATGTCCATCGGAGTGGTCCTGGGTCACGGCCGCGGGGGTGCGGCTGGACTAGGTTTCCCGGACCGGGCAGCGCGATGAACGACGGAGGAGGACGGTGCTGTTTGGCCTCCTGCCGGGCGGCCGGTGCGCACCGATTTGGCCGGGCTGGTGCTCAGGCGCAGTCGGTGATCGAGGTGCCGGTCCGCCAGGGGGTGGTCGCAGCCGCCGTCGTCCACGTCGGTGGAGGTAGGGTGGGATGCCGGCGGGTGTCGGCGTAGGGGTGGTAGGGCAGGTGGTGCACCACCGCCACCACCCGGCCGGGTGGGTGCACCTCGTCCCTGGTCTGGCTGATGTTTTCGCGAAGATAGGGGCTCCGACAGCTGAGGCGCACGCGCTGCCATGCGTCAAAGCGTCGTCGCGCGTTCCGAGATGCGCCAGAAGCAGAATTTAAGTGCTTGCCAGAAAGCGGACATCAAAAGTCGCGCGAACGAGGGGTTCGCGGTGCTGGTGTCGTCCCACATGCCCGGCCAGGCGTGCGTCGGCTGCCTCCACCCGGCAGCAGCGACGCCGACGGGCCCGATCCCGACGGCTGCCTTCGTCTCGCTCTTGTCGGGACTGATGCTGGTCGCGCACTGGATCCGGTCGCTCGGGCTGGAAGGCGGGGCGCTGACCGACCAGCAGACCTTCATGAACGCGCTGCGGCCCGAGGGCTGGGCCGGCGGTGCGATGCCGGTCGCGACCAACCCGGCATGCCCGGTCCACTGCACCGTATCCCGGCGCCGGAAGGCCACCTAGCGGGCCGCTAGGCCAGCCTGGCGACCCGCCCGATCGCAGGGGGCACCGACGGCCGGCGCCCCACCCGCGTCAGCTGATCTCGATGCGCGTCATGACCGCCGCGATCGGCTGGTGAACCCAGTACTCGAACCTGGTCCGGCCGGTGATGCGCTCGATCGCGCGGGCGTAGACCGAGACCTGTCCAGCGAAGGCGCGCAGGCGCTCCTCGTCGAGCGCGACGGACCCCGGGAAGCTCTTGTGGTCGACGATCGCGTAGCCGTCGCCCAGGTCGACGAGAAGGTCCAGCCGCCCGGTCAGCACCTGCAGCCCGTCCTCGGCGTGCACGGGCCACTCGCGAAGCGCGGTCGCCCCGCCGAACCGCGCGCCAACGAACGCGTGCAGCCGATCGGCGATGGTCATGAGGTCGCCCGGCGCGACCTGCGGCACGCCCCAGCGCCGGAGCATCGCCTCCGCACGCGCGATCCTCGTCGCGACGCCGGCGCCCGGGTCGTCCGCCGCGAGGAAGCGGTGGATCGCCTCGCCGAGAAGCTGGAGGTCGGGGTTGCCGACCAGCGGGATGCGTGCGCCCAGGCCGTCGGCCGCAGCGACGGTCACCGCACCCTCCCGCAGCACGGCGTCGCTCGGCCGGAGCCGCAGCGGGGGATGCGCGATCCGTTCCGCTTGTGGCCGGCCATACTCGACCGCCGGAGGCGTCCCGTCGTCGGGCGCCGGCTCGGCCAGCCCGGCGCAGGGCCGCGCGGGGAACCGTCCGGCCGCCACGGTCACGGCGTCGCCGGCGTCGGCGATCAACGCGGTTCCGGCATCGTCCTGCAGCTCGCCCAGCCACGGCAACGCGCCGCCCGTGGTCGCCAGCGCCAGATGGTCCCGCGCCCGCGTCATGCCGACGTACAGCAGACGCGTGCGCTCCAGCCGCTCGGCCGCATCCGCGGCGACGCCCTGCGGGCTGGCCGGCGCGCTCACGTCGAGATCGACGCCCTTCTGCTGCTCGCCGTAGGGCCAGGGCCAGTAGCGGAGCACGCGTCCGGCGAGGGGCGCGCTCCAATCTGGTTCCGCCTCGTCCTCCGCGGTCAGCCCGAAGGGCGAACCACGCGAGGGCGCGTCGAGCTCTGTCATCACGACGACCGGCCACTCGAGCCCCTTGGCGCCGTGGTAGGTCATCAAGTTGACGGCGTCCGGATGCCGGCTCTCGGGCTGACGGGCGTCGTCGCGAGCGAGGATCCACGCGCAGGCGCCGGTCAGGGTCGCGGCCTGACGTTCGGCGCGCTGCTCCTCCTGATAGCCCTCGACGAGGCCGCGCAGTGACTCGAGGTTCTGCAGCCGCTGCTCGGCGTCCCCCCAGCCCAGCATCGTGTCCAGCACCGTGTCCACGTGTAGCAGCGCATCGAGCACCTCGACCGGCGTCAGCTGCGGCGCGCGCTCCCGGATCGCTACGAGCGCGTCCGCGAACGGCAGACCTGCGGCCAGACCGGCACGGGCGTCCGCCTCGAACACCGAGGCGAACCAACCGTCGTCGTCGGACCCGAGACGGGCCAGCTCGGCGAGCGCGAGCGTGTCGCTGCCGTCCGCGATCCAGCGGAACGCGGCTAGCGTGAATTCGATCTCGGGCTGGTTGAGAAGTCCCGAGCGTTCCACCGCGACGCGAATGCCGTGCTCGGACAGCGCAGCCGCGAGGTCCCCGACCTGCGCGTTCCCGCGGCACAGCACCGCGACGTCGCCGCCGCACACGTCGCGCGCTTCGCCGCCCCTTCCGCTCACTGGCCACGCCGCGCGGTCGCCGAGCATGCCCGCGATGCGCGCCGCGAGCATGGCGGTGCGCTCCTCCTTCTTCTTCCCAGTCATGGGCCAGAACGACAGCGCCGACGGGAACGCGGCGTCCTCGGCGCGGTCGCATCCCGCGAAGCAGATCTCCTCCTCCGTCATGCCCACGCGAAGCATGTTCGGCGCGACCGCGGCGTTGACGAAGTCCGCCAGCTGGGGCCGCGTGCGGTAGGAGCGGCGGAGATACGAGACCTGACCACCGGAGGACGCCGTGACCGCCGCCGCGGCGGCCGTGGTGAGCGCAGGGTCTGCGTCGCGGAAGCCGTAGATCGACTGCTTGGGGTCGCCGACCCAGAGGTTGCGCGCGGCGATGCGCGAGAGCGCGGTGAAGATGGCGATCTGGATGGGGCTCGAATCCTGGAACTCGTCGACGAACACCGCGCCGATCAACTCGCGGAGCCGGGGGGCGTTCGACGGGTCGGCGATGATCTCGAGCGCCAGCATCTCCTGATCGACGAAGTCCAGCAGGCCCCGTGCGCGCTTGTGCTCGGCATAGGCCTCCATGCACCGGGCGGCGCAGCCGAACACCAGCTCTACGAGGCACCGGATGTCGGACTTCAGGCCCGGATGCCGGGCGTGCGCAGCGGCGGCGGCGATCACGCCGGCGAAGAGCCTCTCGTCGGCCTTCGTCGCGCCGAGCTTGGTCAGGCGCGCCCAGTCGGACCAAGGGAGCCGGTCGCCTGACGCGAGCGTGCGCAGCGCCTTCTCCACGACGGGTACGTCCTTCGAGACAGTCGTCGCCTTCAGACCCGCGCGGTTGCGGTCGAGTTCCACCTTGCAGGACTCCAGCGCGGCGCGGAGCGACGCGTCCAGCGATTCAGCAGTCTCGCCTCCGTGCGCCTCCGGCAGCAGTGCGACCAGGCTGGCCGACGAGCGGGCCGCGCAATGCGCGAGCCGGTCCGCGGGCACGCCGTTCGAGCGCGCCAGGTCGACCGCGCGCCTGACCTCGTCGTGCCATCCCCGCACGGTGCGCCCGTGCATCACGTAGCTGCGCGCCTGCAGCCCGAATCGCTCGGCGACCTGGGAGATGGCCGGGCCACCCTTCTCGATCTCGCCGCCGACGGCGCGTGCGAAGACGGCGGCCTGCCGATCCTCAGCGATCACCTCCGCGACCGGGGACCTCCCGAGCTCGAAGGCGAACTCCGAGATCAGCGAGCCGCACACGGAGTTCACGGTGCCGATGCGCGCCGACAGCATCGCGGCGGCGAGGTCCGCGCGACCGCCCTCGATCAACCGCGCGCGGATGCGCCCCGCGAGCTCCGCTGCGGCCTTCTTCGTGAACGTCGTGGCGAGCACCCGGTGGGGCGCGATGCCGCCGGCGACCTCGGCGACGATCTCCTCGACGAGGCGGAACGTCTTGCCCGTCCCGGCGCTTGCGATGATCGTGTCGACCCTGTTCTGCATTCCAACCTCCGTCATGCTAGCCCCCTGACGCGACACAGCGTGGCGTAGTCGCACCACTCGCAGTGCACGTCGCGGACGATGCCGAGCTCGGCCGGGATGCTGTCCACGACCCCATCGACGCCGGTCGCGAGCAGCGTCCCGCCATCCGCGCCCGTCCTCCACGTGCGCCACCCCGCGACGATGGCGTCCCAGGTCTCGGGGAACGTGCGCGCGCCCTCGACCGGACGGCCGACGAGGCCGTTCCCGGCGAGGGTCAGGAACTGGCGCTGGTTCAGGAGGAAGTATCCCGCCCGGTAGGGCCGGTCGCCCGCGACGAGCGCGCCGTACGTCGCGAGCTGCACGGCCCGTCCGCTGGACAGCTCCCCGACCCGCGAGCGCTCGCTGCGCGTCCACTTGAGGTCCACAATGACGGCCTCGCCGGCCCGGTCGCGCGCGACCAAGTCGACCGCGCCGCGCATCGCCAGGAGCGTCTCGAAGGTCCCGCTGACCTGGAGCTCCGTCGCCTCGACAGTCAGGCCGTTCTCGGCAAGGCACCCCGCCAGCGCGGCCATGGCGGCGGGCAGCCGACGCCGCGCGAAGTTCAGTTCCTCGGCGAACTCGGGGTGGCGGAGGGGTGCGGCGAGCTCGTCGATGCACCCCTCGAGCAGTTCGGCGGTGCGCCGCTCGACCTCGTCCGGTCCGGGCGGGTCGCCGGGGGTGAAGACCTCGCGCGCCAGCGCATGCGCCAGATTGCCCAGGAGCTGGTTCGCGTCGGGGATCGAGCGAACCCGTCCGGGGCGGAGCCGGGCGACGTGCCGGAGCGCCCACATGAGCTGGCAGGAGAACAGGTTCTCGAGCGAGGTCGCGGACTCGGCCGTGGCCGCCAGCCGCGCCGCGAACCCGTCGGGCACGGTCCACCCGAAGCGCGCCCCGGGCAGCGCGCGGGCCTCGACGGCGCGCCGCTCGATCGGGGTCCCGGCCAGGCTGAAACCGGGCACGCGCAGCGCCGTCTCGAGACCGATGCGGGTCGCCACGCGGTCCAACGCCGGCCCGAGGCGGTGCGAAAGGGGGTGCGTCCCGTCGTCCGAGGCGCAGCCGGTACCACCCGACACGAAGAGGACGCGCTCGCGCGCGTTGAGCACGGAACGCTCCCAGGCGGCGCTCGCGGCCCGCGCCGCGACGGTCACGTCGTCGGCGGGGCAGCCAGCCGCCGCGAGCTCGGCGCGCTCAGCCTCGGTCCAAGGGGACCGGGACGCGCCTTCCCGGGTGGCGACGAACTTCCACCAGACCACCGCGTCACGCGGCGCCCACACCGCGCCGGGATGGGGGACGCTGCGCCACGACGCCGCCTCCGCCTGTGAAGCCGGGTTGGGGTGGCCGAGATCGAGCGCCTGGTCGATGACCCGCTCCACGAGCAGCCGCGGCAGACGCTCCCGACAGAGCGAGGCGAGCGCCGCCCGGACCTCCTCCGCGAGCGTCGAGGTCGACGCGTAGAGCAGGTCGCCCGTGGCCGCGTAGCGACGCACGGCCCAGGCGGTCACCCGGTCGCAGATCGCGAGCGCCTGGGCGATCGGCATGCCGATCGCGGGATCGGCCATCTCCGGCTCGGACCAGGCCCGCCACCCAGCCAACCTCGTCTCGGCCTTGGCGAGCTCGGCGGCCCTGCCCTCTGCCCGCGCGCGCTCCGCCTCGGCGACGGCGTCCCACGCCGCGGTCCAATTCGCGCCGCCACGCCCCGGCGCCTGCTCGAGCGCCGACGCGAGGCGCCAGGCGGCCCGCGACGGGACCGGCGAGCCCGGGAAGACGAGCAGCTCCATCAGCGCCTGCGGATCGAACGGCGCCCAGGCGCCCTTGAAGGCGAGGAGCAGGAGCTGGAGCAATCCCCGGTGGACCGACGATCGGCTGCGACCCGCCCGGGGCTGCCCGGAAGCCGTCAGCCCATGGTCCAGCAGGTCGGTGTCGCCCTCCTGGGCGACGAGCGCGACGTCCCCCGTGCCCCGTCCGGCGAACCATTGGCCGAGGACCTCGGCCGCAAGCGGCTCGCTGGCGGCGGTCGCGATGGTGACCGTGCCGTCGGCCCCCGGCGCGGGCTCTGTGCCGTCCAGCATCCAGCTCTGAAGCCTTCCAAGCGACGTTTCCGGATCCGCGGCGCGCGCGGTCGCGACCTCCTCGACGATGCAGCCGAGCGCGCGCAGCCGCCCGATCACCCTGCGGACCGGGGACGGGAGCAAATCGGCCCGATCGATCAGCCGGACGCGGGCCACCGGCGAGGCGGTGCCGTCCCCGTCGAGCGCCCCGAGCACCGCCTCAAAGCGGTCGGGGAGACCCGGCGCCAGCACGGTCGACGCACGGGAAGCGGCGGCGAGGTCGGCTAGACGGCGGCCGGTCCACGGCGCGTCAGCGCGCCAGCCAAGCCCGATTAGCTCGTCCCGCCAGGCGAGCACCGTGCGCGCCGTGGCCCATGGGTCCATCGTCAGGGATCGCGACCAGAAGAAGTCGCCCTCGAGCGCCTCCAGCGTAGACTGGAGCGCGGCGATCCTGACCACCTGCGCGCGGCGCGGGCCACCCAGGCCGAGCGCCGTCTCGAGGATGTCCACCAAGCCGCCGGGGCCGACGACCGGCTGTCCCAACGCGCCCCCGGCGGCACCTCCGTGATCCGGACTCGCCCCCCCATCCGCCCATAGGCCGAACACTAGATCCATGTCTTGCAACCCTCCCGGTCAAAGCATGTCAGGGGTGCGGGGCACCGCGCAACCGCGATCAGTCCGGGCATCTCGGAAGAGGTCGGCTGGTCGACCCGGGACTGGCGGAGCGGTTCTGGGCGGAGGCGCGGGCGGCGTTGCCGATCGGGGCGGACGCGTCGTTCGATGCCGCGTTCGCGGGACTCGAATGGCGCCGGTTGCGCGTCAGCCAGGATCAGCAGGCGCCAGAGTGGGCGGGCGTGCGCGGCCCGGTACCGCAGACGGACGAAGCGGCGATCGGATGAACTGCGCCCGTCGTCGCGCCGATGGTAGTGGGGCGGGTGTGCGGTTGATGAGCGACTCCGGAGGCGTCGACCTGTCGGGCCGAGCTGGAGGTCGTTGGCTGCCGTCGAGGCCGCGTGTCGGCAGAACCCACCCGTCGAGCGGTGCCAAGTTTCAGACACTTGGCGTGGTCGGGATTGGCGGAAAACCGGCGATGGTCCGGGTCGGGTGGTCTCGGTGCTGAGGTCAGGCGGGCGGAGAGCTTAAGAGCGCGAAGCCGTAGGGGCATGGCGGCAGAGGTGCCGTTGCCAAGGGGGCACTCATCCGCCTACCGGTGGTGCGCCGGCGCCCACCGCCGGTGGGCGCCGTAGGCAGCCAGGGGCGGTCCAGTCAGTCCAGATCCTCTGCCGCCGGCTGGGGTAAATTTCTCTGTGATGTAGTGGTCGCGACAGCCGTTGCGCACCCGTGGACGCGGTCACCCCTCGCAGCGATGCGGGGCTATGCCGTGTCGGACGGCAGCGCTCTCAGGGCTCGTCGTCGCTCGCGGTTTCCGTCTGTAGCCAACGCCAGACTGGCACGTAGTTCGGGTCGAGCCGGGCCCGCCGCTCCGCCATGAACCGGCTGAACGAGGACGTTGTCGACAGGACCGCGTCGCCAATTGCCAGCCGCAACCGCCTCTGCCCTGCCTCGTCGACATCGTCCGTCTCGCGGAGCAGGCCCTGCACGCGATGGAGGTCGACCGCGCCGCCTGCGATCAGCGCGATGGCATCAACATGCCGCTCGGCGTCATCCAGAGTAACGGGCTCAGTCCGGCAACAGACCCAGAGCAGGTGCTCCGCGCTCGCTAGCCGCGCCGCGACACCGAACCATGGGAGGATGATCGCGTCCGCCAAAAGGCGCATCTCGGTCGCGCAGATGCAGGGACGGAGAGTCAGGCTGATGGGTCGCCGAAACGGGTGCGGGTCCATACACTCGGCGAACCGTGCTCGCGTCGTCCGCACGAATTCCGCGGCCTCCTGACGCCTATCCACATCGAGATCGGCGACGATCTCAATCACGCTCACGAAGCGGGCCTGCTCATGCAGCGCCAGCGCGATGCGGCCGACTACGGCGTAGGCAAGCCCAGCCGCGTCGAGGCGTCCGATAATGTCGCGGAAGATCGCCGGCAGCATCCCAGGCGTCTGATTGTTCGGATCGGTGACGTCGATCAGCAGCGCCTCGATATCAGCCGAGCTGCCACCCATGCTGCGCCCCCTGCGAGTTAAACGAGCGTGCGATAGTGTGCATCCGAGCGCACGACATGACGCTCGTCGGCGAGGCCGAACCTGCGGACGAGTTCGATGATCGTGTCGGGCCGCTGCAGGCGGCGGTCGGCGTAAAGAGTGAACAGCGCTGGCTCCCGCATGTAGACCACTCGCCCACGCGGGAACGCCTCATACTCGTGGCCGGCGATTGCTGGTGGCAAGCCGCGGCGGCGCAGTGTCGTGGCGCCGAGCTTTCGCCACGCCTCCCAAACATTATGATGTCCACGCGGGTGGGTGAGGCAATCGCCGTAAGCTTCAGCCTCTGGCAAGATTGTGTGGTCCGAGACCAGTACCGTACGCCCGCCGTCCGGCACGCCCCAAAAGATGCCAACGCTCGGCATGGGCGTCTCGTCGGAAGCCGGGTTAGGCTCGGGAATGGCGGTCTCCGTACTGGGGGTGGTCATGCTCATGTGATCTCCTCCGTCAGTACACGAACTTCCAGTCGATCCGGCGCACAGGCGCGCTGGCATCGGCCATGGTTGCGGAGCACATCACCACGATGTCCTGCCTTACGACCTTCGTGCCGGCCCGCACCGGGTTCGGCTTGACCAGGAAGCAGATCCCCTTGGCCCGCCAGTGCCGCTGCCGGTCCGGGGCGCCGACGGTCATCAGCGTCACGTTAGTCAGGCGGAGCGCGTAGCCGTAGGCTTTCTCCATGTCCGGCGCCTGGGTGGTCGCGAAGTTGACGACCATCTCCGGCTTCGCCTGCCCCTCCTGATAACCGGTGACGAAGTTCACCTTACCCTTGCCGTCGTCGACGAGGCGGAAGTCGTGGTTGCAGGGGGAGGTTCGGCCGTCGAGCTTGAGTTCGAGACAGCCGCCAGACTTGGTTTCGTCGATCGGCGGGTTCGCCCGGGCCGGATGGGTGGCCAGCAGCAACAAGGCGAGTGGCAGCATCGCGCGCATCATGGGGGTGATCCGTCGAGAGGGGATGTGAGGAGGGGAGGAAGCCCGGCGGTCCAGACGCGCGAAGGTGCCCGGCCGAAGAGGCGTGTGGTCAGCGGCGGGTCAGTGCGCCGTTGAACGCACAGGAAGTCCCGTGGAAGTCGCCGCAGCCCTGCTCCTCCGCCCGCACGCGCTTGCGGTCCGAGCCGAAGCGCAGGGTTAGGGTGCAGACCTCCTCCGACCCGGTCTCCTTGCGGGTCAGCACCAGCGCCCCCGGACCGCCGGGCTTGGCGAGGCCACGCAATTCACCGGTGCACTCGTTCGGGAGGGCGGTGCTGGCGACAACGAAGTGGGCGCCGCTGCCGTCACCAAGCTCGAACACCTGCAGGTCGAGCCGGCCTTCGCCGCGACCCTGGTAGCGCCCCTCGAACGGTGAATCGGCGCGGGCGGGCGGTGCTACGAGGGCAAGCGCAATCAGCACGCCGAGCCGCAGTGCGATCGTGGCAGAGTGAACTGTCCGCTGAGGCGCGGCGTGTGACGGATCTGAGTGGGGTGACGAGAAGAGCTGAACATAACGGAGGGATCTCGCGGACGCTCTAGCGGAGCCGATGAGAGGTATTCCCGTAGCCCCACCGCGAATTTACCGCCGGACGCAGATTCCTGCTGCGGCCGGCGGTCGCATCCCCCCATAAGTCGGCACCGTCAAACCGCGTCGGGCGTCGGCTCGGAGACTGCGTGAACCGGGCGATGGAACGCGGCCGCCGTCCGTTCACTGGGCCGGCTGACCGAGTAGCCTCGTAGCTTGTACGTGACGCGAAGCGCGTCGGTTAAGGCGGCGCTCATCGTGATGCGTGCCGCCAAGCTAAGGGGGGGAGGAGGGGACGGAAGCGGAACCGGGCATCGTAGTCTACGCAGGCGCCGAACCCCGCCGGGCCTTCCAAACGAAGGCATCTCTTAGCGGCAAGATCGTGCGCCAGACGCTAAAGGGCATGGCCTAAAACACGGTGATTAACCGGGACCGAACATGGCCACATAAGGGTTCGCTCAGCTCGGTTCGATCCGGCCAGCAGTCCGCAGTTTCGAGTAGGTACACCGACGGTCGATTGAATCGGCAGGCAGGGCCTTCTGTCGCTGATTGACCCACCGAACGGTTCGCAGGGATCCGTGGACGGCCGCCTAAAACCGGAAATTTTGTTGGGGCCGTGATTGGGGCCGAGAAAACTCAGCACTAGAAAATAGAACAATTACAGCGGGTTGGACCAGAGATCTGGCGGAAGCGGATGGGAATCGAACCCACCGTACGCTTTGGGCGTACCACTGGTTTTGAAGACCAGGAGGGCCACCAGACCCCGTTCGCCTCCGTCGATCGGGATAGCATCGTCCGGCGCGGGGTCCAAGCACCGGCCGCGAGGCCGAAGCGTCGCGGGTCGGACCAGCCCGGCGCGGTCGCCAGCGCCCATCCCGTGCCCGATTCGTAATAATTTCGCCACACTGTTGTGGCCCTGCATCAGCCATGCCGTTTTCGCGATTCAGGGCTTTGAGCGCCCCTTCGGAGGCCTCGCCGGCAAGGCCCGACGAGGCCGGTGCCGCCCCCGACGCGATGCGGCCGGGGCCGCGCGGGCCCGGCTGGATCGGCGCCGTGGTGGTCGTCACCGCGCTGGTCTCGGCGATCGCCACCTTCCTGATCCTGGCCGGCGTCATCCGCGTGACGCCGACGCCGACGATCGGCGTCACGCTACTCGCGATCAACGTCGCCCTGGTGCTCGGGCTCGCCGTGATCATCGCCTGGGAGGCGCGGGTCTTCCTGCATGCGCGGCGCGCCAACGCGGCGGTGGCCCGGCTCCACACCCGCATCGTCGGCCTGTTCTCGCTGATCGCGATCCTGCCGACCTGCCTGCTGGCCGTCGTCGCCTCGGTGACGATCGACCGCGGCCTCTCGCTCGGCTTCACCGACCGGGTCCGCGACGTGGTGCTGAAGTCCGTGGAGGTGGCCGACGCCTACCAGGAGAACCAGTGCCAGTCGCTGGCGCGCGAGATCCGCATCCTCAACGACGACCTGACGCGAGCGCGGCCGAACTTCGACGTCAACCGCGACTGGTTCGAGAACTTCCTCACCACCCGCGCGAGCAACCTCGGCCTGCCGGTCGCCCAGATCATGCGCGGGCCGAACGAGGTGGTGGCGCGCGCCAAGATCGACGTGCTGAAGACGACGCGCCTGCCCTCGGCCGCCGCCTTCGAGGACGCGGCCAAGTCCAGCGACCCGATCTGCCTGCTGCCGACCGAGGGCCGCGTCTTCGCGGCGATGTTCCGGATGCCGGCCTACGACGACGCGGTGCTGCTGGTGCAGCGCGAGGTCAACCAGCTCGCCATCGACTTCCCCGGCGTGTCGCGGGCGGCGGCGGCCGAATACCTGACCTACGACTCGCTGCGCACCTCGATCCAGGTGACCTTCGCCTCGATCTTCGTGCTGATCGCCCTGATCGCCCTGCTCTCGGCGGTGTGGTTCGGGATGAACTTCGCCAACCGCTTCGTCGCCCCGATCCGCCGCCTGATCAACGCCGCCGACCAGGTCGCCTCGGGCAACTTCTACGCCCAGGTCCCGGCGCGGAAGACCGACGGCGACCTCGCCCACCTCGGCGAGAGCTTCAACAAGATGACGCAGGAGCTGCGCCGCCAGCATGCCGGGCTGACCGCGGCGAGCGACCTGATCGACCGCCGCCGGCGCTTCACGGAAGCCGTGCTGTCGGGTGTCTCGCCCGGCGTGGTCGGCGTCGACGCCGGCGGCTTCGTCACCATCGCCAACCCGGCCGCCGAGCGGATGCTCGACCTCGCCGACGGCGCGCTCGTCGGCCAGCGCCTGTCCGACGCGGTGCCGGAGCTCGCGCCGCTCCTTCCGGGCACGGAAGGGCGCCAGCGCGCGCAGGCGCACCAGATCCAGCTCACCCGCGGCGGGCGCGAGCGCACCATCGCGGTGCGGGTCACCAGCGAGCAGGCGCAGGGCGGGGCGCGCGGCTTCGTGGTGACGGCCGACGACATCACCGACCTCGTCTCGGCCCAGCGCACCTCGGCCTGGGCGGACGTGGCCCGCCGCATCGCCCACGAGATCAAGAACCCGCTGACCCCGATCCAGCTCTCGGCCGAGCGCATCCGGCGCAAGTACGGAAAGGTCATCACCGCCGACAAGGAGGTGTTCGACCAGTGCACGGCGACGATCATCCGTCAGGTCGACGAGATCAAGCGCATGGTCGACGAGTTCTCGTCCTTCGCCCGGATGCCGAAGCCCGCGATCGCCGAGAACGACCTCACCGAGATCGCCAAGCAGAACCTGTTCATGATGCGGGTGGCGCATCCCGACATCGACTTCGCCTTCACCGCCCACGGCGTCGGCGGCACCGGGACGGCGGAGGCCGAGAAGATCACCGCGGCCTTCGACATCCGCCTGCTGAGCCAGGTGATCACCAACATCCTCAAGAACGCCGTCGAGGCGGTGGCCGAGGTGCCCGAGGCCGAGCTCGGCAAGGGCAAGGTCTCCTTAAGCCTCACCGTCGAGGAGGGCTTCGCCACGATCGCGGTGACCGACAACGGCAAGGGATTTCCCGCCGAGGGGCGCCAGCGCCTGCTCGAGCCCTACATGACGACTCGCGAAGGCGGCACCGGCCTCGGTCTGGCGATCGTGAGCAAGGTGCTGGAAGAGCATGGCGGCGGGATCGAGCTGAACGACAACCCCGCCGGCCGCGGCGGCCAGGTGCGCATGCGCGTGCCCCGGGCGCTGCCGCACGCGGACGACGCGGGCCCGGCCCGCGCCAACCCTGACGAGAAGGGCGCCGCGTCGACGGCCCCCCGAATGATTGCGGAGATGCAGCCATGAGCGCCGATATCCTGGTGGTCGACGACGAGGCCGACATCCGCGACCTGGTCGCCGGCATCCTCGACGACGAGGGCCACCGCTCGCGCACCGCGGGCAGTTCCGACGAGGCGCTGGCCGCGATCGAGTCGCGCCGCCCCCACCTCGTCTTCCTCGACATCTGGCTGCAGGGCTCGCGCCTCGACGGCCTGCAGGTGCTCGACCTGATCAAGGCGTCCCATCCGGACCTGCCGGTGGTGATGATCTCGGGCCACGGCAACATCGAGACCGCGGTCTCGGCGATCAAGGCCGGCGCCTACGACTTCATCGAGAAGCCGTTCAAGGCCGACCGGCTGATCCTGGTGGCCGAGCGCGCTCTGGAGGCCTCGCGCCTCCGGCGCGAGGTCCGCGACCTCACGGCACGCTCCGGCACCGCCAACCGCATCGTCGGCGGCTCGGTCGCGATCAACCAGCTGCGCCAGACCCTCGACCGGGTCGCCCCGACCAACGCCCGGGTCATGATCACCGGCGCGCTGGGCTCCGGCAAGGAGCTCGCGGCGCGCGGCCTGCACAAGGCCTCGGCGCGGGCCAGCGGCCCGTTCGTGTTGCTCAACGCCGCCGCGATCCTGCCGGAGACGATGGAATCGGAGCTGTTCGGCGTCGAGGCCGGGGGCGAGCAGGGCAGGCGGGTCGGCGCGCTGGAGGAGGCGCATGGCGGCACCCTCTACCTCGACGAGGTCGCCGACATGCCCCGCGAGACGCAGGGGCGGATCCTGCGCGTCCTCGTCGATCAGAACTTCCAGCGCGTGGGGGGGACCACCCGCGTGCACGTCGACGTGCGCATCATCTCGTCGTCGTCGCGCGACCTCGCCGAGGAGATCGCCGCCGGGCGCTTCCGCGAGGACCTGTTCCACCGGCTCTCGGTGGTGCCGATCCGCGTGCCCTCGCTCTCGGAGCGCCGCGAGGACGTGCCGGAGCTGATCCAGTTCTTCATGGACAACATCTCGGCCCAGACCGGGCTGCCACGCCGGGTCATCGGCCAGGACGCGATGGCGGTGCTGCAATCGCACAACTGGCCGGGCAACGTGCGCCAGCTCAAGAACAACGTCGAGCGGCTGATGATCCTGACCCAGGCCGACCCGGACCAGGAGATCACCTCGGAGATGCTGCCCTCCGAGATCGGCGCCCTGGTGCCGACGACCCCGAACGGGGCCGGCGGCGAGAAGCTAATGAGCCTGGCGCTGCGCGAGGCGCGGGAGATCTTCGAGCGCGAGTACCTCGTGGCGCAGATCGCCCGCTTCTCGGGAAACATCTCCCGCACCGCGGAATTCATCGGGATGGAGCGCTCGGCCCTGCACCGGAAGCTCAAGTCCCTGGGGATCGGCCCCTGAGCCCCTTGCGGACGCATGGCGGCCGCGGTGAGAACCAGCCCCCTTTCGTCGCATGCGGACCCGGTTCGGGTCTTGCATCGACGGGGGAATTGAACGCGTAATATGAAGATCCGGTCCGCCGCAGGCTCCTCCAAGACCAGCGAAGCGGTGGCGGGATCGACGGCGCGACAAGATCGAGAACCCGCCTTCGAAGGCGGGCGCCAAGATAACAAAGGATAAGAAGATGGCGGCCGAACGCGCACAGAACCTTCAGGACACCTTCCTCAACCATGTCCGCAAGAACAAGATTCCGCTGACGATCTTCCTCGTCAACGGCGTCAAGCTGCAGGGCGTGGTGACGTGGTTCGACAACTTCTGCGTGCTTCTGCGCCGCGACGGCCATTCCCAGCTCGTCTACAAGCACGCGATCTCGACGATCATGCCGGGTCATCCCGTGCAGCTGTTCGAGCCGGACGAGACCGCCCCCGAGAAGGCGTGAGCCGGCCCGCGGTCGACACGCGCATTGCGCCATCTTGGTTCGCTGCCCGCGGCGCCCCATCTGAAGGGTCCCGACACGCATCACGCCGCCGCCTGACGCAGGGTGGCGGCCCAAGGATTCCATGACCGAGACGTTGACCTCCGGCGAGGCCCGACTGCAGGCGATGGCCGCGCCGGAAGGCGAGATCGCCGCCGCGACCCACACCCTCGTCGTCGGTCCCTATCTCAGCCGCACCGCCGCCGCATCGCCGCACGGGCCGGCGCCGGTCTCGCGCTCGACGCAGGCGCGCCTGGAGGAGGCGGTGGGTCTCGCCGCCGCGATCGAGCTCGACGTGGTCGAGGCGATCCCGCTCAGCCTCGCCCGCATCCGGCCCTCGACCTATCTCGGCAAGGGCCGCGTCGAGGAGATCGCCGGCCTGATCAAGGCCAGCGAGATCGGTCTCGTGGTGATGGACTGCGCCCTGTCGCCGGTGCAGCAGCGCAACCTCGAGAAGGAATTCGGCGCCAAGGTCATCGACCGCACCGGCCTGATCCTCGAGATCTTCGGCCGCCGCGCCTCGACGCGGGAGGGCACGCTCCAGGTCGAGCACGCCCACCTCGCCTACCAGAAGTCGCGGCTCGTGCGGTCCTGGACCCACTTGGAGCGCCAGCGCGGCGGCTTCGGCTTCCTGGGCGGCCCCGGCGAGACCCAGATCGAGGCCGACCGGCGGATGATCCAGGAGCGCATGACGCGGATCGAGCGCGACCTCGATTCCGTCACCCGCACCCGCGGCCTTCACCGGCAGAGCCGGGCGCGCGTGCCCTACCCGATCGTGGCGCTCGTCGGCTACACCAACGCCGGCAAGTCGACGCTGTTCAACGCCCTGACCAAGGCGCAGGTGGTGGCGCAGGACATGCTCTTCGCCACCCTCGACCCCACGGCCCGCGCCACCAAGCTGCCGCACGGCGAGACGGTGATCCTGTCCGACACCGTCGGCTTCATCTCCGACCTGCCGACCGCGCTGATCGCCGCCTTCCGCGCCACGCTGGAGGACGTGATCGAGGCCGACATCCTGCTCCACGTTCGCGACGTCGCCCACGTCGATTCCGAGGCGCAGGCCGAGGACGTCGGCACGGTGTTGGGCGAGCTCGGGATCGAGATGTCGGCCGACCGGATCATCGAGGTCTGGAACAAGGCCGACCTGCTGGACGAGGGCGAGCGCACGCGGCTGACCAACCTCTCGGCCCACGACCGCAACGACCGCGACGGCGCCGCCCCCGTGCTGGTCTCCTCGCTGACGGGGGAGGGGCTCTCGGCCCTCACCGCGCGGATCGAGGCGCGGATCGCCCGGACGCGCTCGACGTTCGCAGTGATCCTCGGGCCGGAGGAGGGCGCGGCCCTGCACTGGCTCTACGAGAACGCCGAGGTGCTCGACCGGCGCATGGAGGAGGGCGGCACGCTGCACCTCGCCATCCGGGTCGCGCCGGAGAAGGAGCCGCGCTTCCTCAACCGCTTCGCCGGCGCCCGCCGGCTCAGCCGGGCCGGGTAGGCGCCGCACGCGTCATGAGGGACGACAGGGCGGCGCAGGCCGCACGAGACGAGAATACCGTCCTGCGGCTCACGCAGCGGGCCACCGGCGGCCGCCTGCTGGTCCTGCGCGTGGTGATCGTGCTCGTCCTGCTGATGGCGGCCCAGGTCTACGATGGCTCGCTGCACGCGCTCAGCCACTGGTTCATCCTCGGCCTCTACGCGGCCGGCTCGGTCTGGTTCGGTCGGGCGGAGCGCGGGGACGGGCGTCACGCGGAAGGCTTCGCCTGGGCCGGCACCGCGTTGAACGCGGGGCTGGCGATCTACGTCATCGTCGAGCACATGCTGGCGGGCGCCGCCGACACCGGCGGGGGCGCCGACGCGGTGAGCCAGCTGCCGGCCTTCCTGCTCCTGCTCCAGACGGCGCTCAGCATGCGCGTCTGGCACACCGCGCTGTTTGCCGGCACGGTCGCCTTCGCCTGGGGCGCCGCGATCCTGGCCGGCCTCGTCGACCCGGACGGCTTTCTCGGGCCGCATGTCGACCTTGCCGAGCAGGCGCCGGGGCTGCTGACCTTCCTCGCCGCCGGCGTCGTGGTGGTCGACGGGATCGCGCGCCTGCGCCACGCCGCCGGCGAGGCCGTGCGCCTGGAGCACGAGCGCGCGCAGCTCGCCCGCTTCGTTCCCGACGGGGTCGCGGCCGAGCTCGCCCGCGACGGCGACCTCGGCACCGCCCGCCGGCGCCATGCCTGCCTGCTGGCCCTCGACATCCGCGGCTTCTCGCGCCTGAGCCGCGATCACCCGCCCGAGACGATGGTGCGGGCGCTGCTCGCCGTCCGCGCCCTGGCGCATACGGCCGTGACCGAGCACGACGGCATCGTCGACAAGTACGTCGGCGACGCCGTGCTGGCGGAGTTCGTGGTCGGCGGCCCGGTGGCGCAGGCCCGCGGCGCGCTGGCCTCGGCCCGCGCGATCCGCACCCGTCTCGCCGCGCTGAACCGCGACCGCGCCGCGACGGGCGACTTCCCGCTGCGCGTGGTCGTCGCGCTCCATGCCGGCGACCTCCTGGTCGGCGTATTCGACGACGGCTTGCGCGCCGAATACACCGTGCTCGGCCCAGCGATGAACACCCTCGCCCGCCTCGAGACCCGCGCCAAGGCCGCAGACCTCGACATCGCCGCCTCCGAGGATTTTCTGCGGCTGCTCGGGCCGGCCCTCCCGGACGGCGCGCGGGCCGAGCCTGTGGCGGAGGAGGGCGACGTGCACCCTGCGCTCTTCGCCATTGCGGATGCCGCCTAGGCTGGGTTCGCCTTCGTCGAATCTCGCCTCCGCCGAAAAGTGGTCTTCCCTCCCCCTCTGCGGGAGCTCGATTCGTCAGCGCCTCGGATCACGCGTGAGTTCCCCCTCTCCCCGCTTGCGGGGAGAGGCCCGGCTGCACGCCGTCGTGCAGCCGGGAAGCGGAGGCGAAGCGACGGTGAGGGGGCGCGAACGGAAGAGTCTCTTCCGAGTCGCCCCCTCACCCTCGGCTGCCGCCTCGCCGCGACGACGACGAGGTCGTCGCAGCCCTCTCCCCGCACGCGGGGCGAGGGGCGAGGGGCGAGGGGCGAGGGGATGCGCGGAGACGTTCCCAGAAACCCCGTTCCGCCCTTCAGCCCAGCAGCTTGTCCAGCGTGATCGGGATCTCGCGCACCCGGATGCCGGTGGCGTGCCAGACTGCGTTGGCGATGGCGCCGGCCGAGCCGGTGATACCGATCTCGCCGACGCCCTTGATGCCCAGCGCGTTCACGTGGGAATCGTCCTCGTGCACCAGGATCGCCTCCATGGCCGGCGTGTCGGCGTTCACCGGCACGTGGTACTCGCCGAGGTTGTCGTTGAGGAAGCGGCCGGTGCGGGCATCCATCGCCGCGTGCTCGTGCAGCGCGAACGACATCCCCCAGATCATCCCGCCGTAATACTGGCTGGTGACGAGGCGCGGGTTCACGATGCGGCCGGCCGCGAACGCCCCGACGAGGCGGGTGACCCGGATCTGGCCGAGGTCGGGGTCGACCTTCACCTCGGCGAAGACCGCACCGTGGGCGTGCATGGCGTAGGTCTTGGCGGCGGCCGGGTCGGTCGAGGCCTTTCCGGTGGCCGTGAGGCTCCCGCGGCCGGCACGCGCCAGGATGTCGGCGTAGACCTCGCTGCGGCTCTCGTCGTCGCGGCGGAAGAGCCGGCCGTCGCGGGCGACGAACCCGGCGTTGCCGGCCCCGTAGAGCGGGGAGGCGGGGTCGTTGGTGGCCAGCTCTGCGAGCTGCGCCACCACCGCCTGGCCGGCCGCGTGGATCGCTCCGCCCGCGGTGGCGGTGTGGGCCGAGCCGCCGGCGATGCCGGCGTTCGGCAGGTCCGAGGAGCCCATCTTGAAGGTGAGCGCGTCGAGGCCGATCCCGAGGCCGTCGGCGGCGATCTGGCCGAGCGCCGTCCAGGCGCCCTGGCCCATGTCGTGGGCGCCGACCTCGATCGTACCGGTGCCGTCGGCGCGCAGCTCGGCCTTCGCCTGCGCCTCGAACATCAGCGCCGGGAAGGTCGCGGTGCCCATGCCCCAGCCGACGAGGAGGCCGTTCGCGTCGCGGGTCTGCCGCGGCGCCTTCGGCCGCGCCGACCAGCCGAAGCGTTCGGCGCCGCGGGTGTAGCACTCGCGCAAGGCCTTGGACGAGAACGGCTTTCCGGAGATCGGCTCGACCTCGGCATAGTTCGCCAAGCGGAATTCCAGCGGGTCCATGTCGCAGGCCAGCGCCATCTCGTCGATCGCGCTTTCCAGGGCGACGCTGCCGGCGGCCTCGCCGGGGGCGCGCATGAACAGCGGCGTGCCGGTGTCGACCCGCACGGCCTGGTGCCGGACGGCGATGGCCGGGCTGGCGTAGAGAGTGTGCGAAACGCCGCCGGCCGGCTCGAAGAAGTCGTCGAACCGGCTCGAGGCGGTCAGCGTCTCGTGCTCCAGCGCCGTGAGCTTGCCGGCCTCGTCGGCGCCGAGGCGGAAGCTCTGCCGGGTCTCGGCGCGGTGGCCGACCGGGCCGTACATCTGCGAGCGCGCGAGCACGAGCTTGACCGGCCGGCCGACGAGGCGCGCGGCCATGCAGGCGAGGATCTGCGGACCCGAGATCAGGCCCTTCGAGCCGAAGCCGCCGCCGAGGAACGGGCTCTCGATGTGGATGTTCTCCGGCGGGATGCCGAACAGCCCCGCGAGGCGCCCCTGCGCCATCGCCATGCCCTGGCTCGGCGTGTGGAGCGTCAGCCGGTCGCCGTCCCAGGAGGCCACCGCCGCGTGCGGCTCCATGGCGTTGTGGTACTGGGCCGGGGTCGCGTAGGTCGCCGCGATCCGCCGGCTGGCCGTCGCGAGGCCCGCCTCGACGTCGCCGTGGGTCTCCTCCGGCGGCTGGCCGACGCCGATGCCGGGGGGCGTGAACGGCGGCTCGGCGTCGAGCCCGATGCGCGGCGTCTCGGCCTCGTAGCGCGGGTTCAGCAGGCGCGCGCCCTCGGTGGCCGCCTCAAGGGTCTCGGCGATCACCACCGCGATCGGCTGGTTGGCGTAGCGGACGGCGGAATCCTGCAGCAGGTCGAGGCGGAAGATGAAGCCGTGGGGCTTGTCGTCCGGGTGCTGGGCCAGCGCCGGGGCGTTGTCCGGCGTCATCACCGCGACGACGCCCGGATGGGCCTCCGCCGCCGCCACGTCGAGATGGGTGACGCGCCCGCGGGCGATCCGCGCGGCGCAGAGCGCGGCGTGCAGCGTGCCGGCCGCCACGTTGTCGGCGGCGAAGGTCGCCCGGCCGGTGACCTTCAGCGGCCCGTCGCGCCGGGTGAGCGGCTGGCCCATGCTCGATCCGTGGCGGGCCCGCTGCGGCGCGGACGTCAGTGCGATCTCAGCCATGGGCGGCTCCTGCAGGGGCGGCTGCCGCCGACGAAGGGGAGGGGGCGGCGAAAGTGGCGGCGAACGGCGAGGCCGGCAGCGCCGGCAGGCGCTCCGGCGTGCCGGCGGCCGCCAGCGTCAGCGCCCGCACGAGGATGCGGCGGGCGAGTTCGATCTTGAAGGCGTTGGCCTCGCCCGACGGCGTCGCGCCGGCGAGCGCCGCGTCGGCGGCCTTCCGGAACATGGTCCCGTCCGGCGCCTGGCCGGCGAGCAGGCTTTCCGCCTCGCGCGCCCGCCACGGCTTCAGCGCGACGCCGCCGAGCGCGAGGCGGGCCTCGGCGATCCGGTCGCCGTCGAGGCGCAGGCCCGCCGCCGCAGAGACCACCGCGAAGGCGTAGGAGGTGCGGTCGCGGACCTTGAGATAGCGGGAATGGGCCGCAAACCCCGCCGCCTCCGGCGGCAGCCGCACCGCGGTGATCAGCTCGCCCGGCGCAAGGTCGGCCTCTCGCTCCGGCGCGTCGCCGGGCAGGCGATGGAAGGACTCGAGCGCCACCTCGCGCCGGCCCGCCGCGCCCTCGATCTCGACGACGGCGTCGAGGGCCGCCAGCGGCACGCAGAAGTCGGACGGGTGGGTGGCGATGCAGTGCTCGCTCCAGCCGAGCACCGCGTGCAGCCGCGTCGCCCCACCGAGCGCGGCACACCCCGAGCCCGGCGTGCGCTTGTTGCAGGGGGAGGTGGCGTCGGCGAAATAGGGGCAGCGGGTGCGCTGCATCAGGTTGCCGGCGGCGGTCGCGGCGTTGCGCAGCTGCGCCGACGCACCCGACAGCAGCGCCTCGGCCACCGCCGGATAGGCCTTGGCGAAATGCGGATCGTGGGCGAGGTCGCTGTTGCGCACCAGCGCGCCGACCCGCACGCCGCCGTCGTCGAGGACGTCGAGGCGGTCGAGGCCGGGGAGGCGGGTGACGTCGACGAGGCGGGCCGGCGTGACGACGCCGCCCTTCATCAGGTCGAGCAGGTTGGTGCCGGCGCCGAGATAGGCGGCGCCGGGGGCCTGCGCCGCCGCGATCGCCTCAGCGACGCTGGCGGGACGGGTGTAGTCGAACAGGTTCACGCCGCGTCCTCCCGCATCATCACGCCGGCGGCTTGGCCGTCGCCGGCGGTCTGGGCGGCCAGCACCGCGTCGCCGATGCCCGCATAGGCGCCGCAGCGGCAGAGGTTGCCGCTCATGCCCTCGCGGATCCGCTCGGGATCGGTCCCCGCCTGACCTTCGGCGATGAGCCCGACCGCGCTCATGATCTGGCCCGGCGTGCAGAAGCCGCACTGGAAGCCGTCATGGGCGATGAAGGCCTCCTGCACCGGATGCAGGCGATCACCGTCCGCCAGGCCCTCGATCGTGGTGACCGAGGCGCCGTCGAGGCTGATCGCGAGCGCGAGGCAGGCGTTGATCCGCCGGCCGTCGACCAGCACCGTGCAGGCGCCGCACTGTCCGCGGTCGCAGCCCTTCTTCGAGCCGGTGAGATGGAGGCGCTCGCGCAGCAGGTCCAGCAGGGTCACGCGGGGATCCTCCAGGAGGACCTCGCGCGCCGTGCCGTTCACGGTGAGCCTGAGAGGTATCATGCGGTCTCCGGGCATGGCGCAGCTTGGAACCGAACCAGATAGGACCACGCCGCGCAAAGGCCAGTGGACCTGCAATCGCAGGTCGCCAGGCAAGGTGCTGATTAGGGCGCGGGGCAGGGCGCCGGGGGGGCACGAAGGCGAGGACGGAACGGGTAGGGGGACCGGAACGCGTCGCCTCCCGCGGCCATCCCTGCTACCCTGCCCCGGTCATGAGCGATCACCACCCGGACCTGACCTACCGCCTCCGCCAGCAGGCCATCCTGTCCGAGTTCGGCGTCGAGGCCCTGCGCGGCGACGACGTCGACGGGTTGCTGCAGCGGGCGACCGAACTCTGCGCCGAGGGCATGGGCGCCGAGTTCTGCAAGGCGCTGGAGCACCTGCACGACGAGGACATGCTGCTGGTGCGCGCCGGCGTCGGCTGGGGGCCGAACGTCGTCGGCAGCGCCCGCGTCGGCGCCGACCTCGCCTCGCCCGCGGGCTTCGCCCTCAAGACCGGCCGGCCGGTGATCTCCAACCACCTCGAGAACGAGGCCCGCTTCCGCACGCCGCAGATCATGGCCGAGCACGGCATCCGCCGGGCGATCAACGTGCTGATCGAGAACCGCGAGGGCGCCTTCGGAGTGCTCGAGGTGGACGACACCCGCGAGGGCATGTTCACGGAGGCCGACATCGCCTTCATGCAGGGGTTCGCCAACCTGCTCGGCGGCGCGATCGAGCGGCAGCGCACGGAAGGGCTGCTCCGGCAGGCTCTGACGCGGCAGGACCTGCTCGTGCGCGAGATGAGCCACCGGGTGAAGAACAGCCTGGCCATCGTCGCGAGCCTGCTCGCGCTCCAGGCGCGCAACGCCGACGCGGGCCCGGTGCGCGACGCGCTGATCGACGCCCGCACCCGGGTGGAGGCCATCGCCGGGGTCCACGACCAGCTCTGGCGCCAGGGCGACACCACGCCGGGCGAGATCGACCTCGGGCAGTTCCTCGAGACGCTGGCGGCCAACCTCCAGGGCAGCGCGCCGAGCCACCGCATCCTGTGCGCGGCAGAACCGCTGCGGGTCTCGGCCGACCGGGCGATCCCGATGGGACTGATGGTCAACGAGCTCGTCACCAACGCCATCAAGTACGCCTACCCGGACCGGACCGGCGAGGTGCGCGTCGGCGCCGCCTGCGCCGGCGGGATGCTCGTCCTCGACGTGTCGGACGACGGCGTCGGCCTGCCGGCGGATTTCGACATCGGCCGGGCCTCGCGCAGCCTCGGCATGCGGGTGATCACGAACCTCGCCCGCCAGCTCGACGCCCGGGTCGCGACCCCGCGCGGGCAGGGCGCCCGCTTCCGCATCGAGATCCCGCTCGAGGCGTGAGCGGACTCCGCTTTGCATCGCGCCGGCCCGTCATGCGTGATGCGCCGAAACCCTTGCGAGCCGGATACGAGGAGACGCCATGCCCCGCTTCCCAATCATTCCGCCGATTCCGGCACCGATCGCCGCCCTGGCGGCCCTGTCGCTCGTCGCCGCCGCGCTCCCGGCGCTCGGCGCCCCGGCCGACCCGATTCCCCCGGC
>NZ_VRVF01000190.1:0-1057 GCF_008040045.1 Methylobacterium sp. WL8
CCTGCACCGGAGGTCGTCATCTGGCCAACGGAACCGAGCAGATCAGCGCCGCTCGCTCACCCCGCCATCGTCACACGGCCGACGATGCACTAACTTCGAACCTGGGCCACCGAATGGGGGCAGGCCACCGGCACGCTCTCGTTGGTGATCTGCGCCTTTTCCTGGACGAGACCGCCGATGGCGAGGCTGTGGCCGTCGTTCACCGCCACGCTCGTCGCCACCTTGCGCTGGCGGATGGTCGGCGAGTTGATCGACGAGGTCGTCGTCGGCACCACGTCGCTGACCTCCTGGTTGATGTCGAGCACCACGAGGCCGTTCTTGTTCACTCGCGGCGTGACCGAGAGGATCACGCCGGTATCCTTCATCTCGATCTCGTTGAGGATCGGGGCGTTGGTGGAGAGCGCGCTCTGGCCGCTCTGCTTGACGATCGGCACCTGGTCGCCGACCTGAAGCTTTGCGGTGCGGTTGTCGAGCACGGTGATGTTGGGCGACGAGATCACGTTGACCCGCGTCACGCCTTCGAGCGCGTTCAGCACGACGTTGAAGTCGCTGGCGTTCAAGAGGTAGTTGAAGCCCGTCACCCCGCGGGTCGCCGCACCGAGCAGGGCCGCGGTGCCGCCGGTGGCGGCGGCCGCCCCCACGGTCGCGGCCTGGGCGAGGTTGAACTGCGCGCCCCGGTTCTTGAGGAACCACTGCACGCCGAACCGCAGCTCGTCGTTCAGGGTCACCTCGGCGATCACCGTCTCCAAGAGCACCTGGGTCGGCATCGCATCGAGGCGGCCGAGAATCCTGAGGATCTTGTCGTACTGGTTGCGCGTCGCCGAGATCACGAGGCTGTTGTTCGCCTCGTCGGCGACGATGCCGACGACGTCGCGCCGCCCGTTGCGGCCCATCCCCATGTCGGCCCCGTAGCCGCCACCGTAGGCGGACGCTCCGGCTCCGTAACCCGCGCCCGCCCCGTAACCCGCGCCAGCGCCGCCCGCGATAGCCGGCGCACCGCCGAAGCCGGCGCCCGGCTCCGTCGCCGCGGCAGCGAGGCTCCCTCCGGGCCCATACC
>NZ_VRVF01000191.1:0-1053 GCF_008040045.1 Methylobacterium sp. WL8
GCTGCTGCAGAAGTCTGGCGTGGCGCTCGATTTGGATCGTCAGGGCTGTTTTTCGAGATCAGCCCACCTCGACGCGGCTCGATCCGCCAGCTTCGATGGTACTCCAGGTCGCGGGCTGCGTCTCGGCCCGGCCTGGGCCGCTCTTCATGCGCGAGCCTCGGCCAGCAGCTTGGGCAGGCGCACGAGGTTGTAGGCGGCGGCCGCGAAGGTGAACAGCGCCTCGACCTTGGCTCGGCCGCGCAGCTTGACCTTTCTCAGCCCGGCCTGAGCCTTGATCCAGCCGAAGACCTCCTCGATCCGCTTGCGGCAGCGCAGGCTGATTGCGTAGCCGGGATGGCGGGTGGTGCGGCCGTCGAGGGCGGTCTTGCGCACCTTGCCGGTCTTCGAGACCGCCCCGTTGATGGCGATGTGCGGGCTCACCCGCCGCGCCCGCAGGTCGCCGACGAAGGCTTCCACGTCGAACAGCTTGTCCGCACCCAGCGTAATCCGGTGCCGGCGGGGTCGGCGGTCGAGCATGAGGAGGGCCGCCTCGCGCTCGGCCGTGCCGGTGGCGTGGGTGAGGCTGGCGTCCACCACCAAGCCGTTGCGGTTCTCCATCAGCGTGTGGCCGAGGTAGCACAGCCGGCTCTCCTGGCCGTCCGCCTTCCGGTAGAGCCGGGCGTCCGGGTCGGTAGTCGAGGCATGGGTCGCGTTCGAGCGCTTCTCGCGGCGGAAGTCACGCTCGCCGTTGCGGCCCGGGCCTGGCGGTTCGCCCGAGCCGTCCTTGGGCCGAAAGCTCTTCATCGAGGCCCAGACCTCGATCATCGTGCCGTCGACCGAGAAATGGTCGCTCGACAACAGCCGCTTGACCGGCTTGAGCGCCAGCAGACCCGACAGGAAGGCGTGCGCCACCTCCGTCTCCAGCAGACGGTCGCGGTTGTGCGTGAACACAGTCGGGTGCCAGACCGCGGCATCGATCTCCAACCCCATGAACCACCGGAACAGCAGGTTATAATCGATCTGCTCCATCAGCATCCGCTCGGAGCGCACCGAGAAGAACGCCTGCAGCAGTGT
>NZ_VRVF01000192.1:0-1040 GCF_008040045.1 Methylobacterium sp. WL8
CTGCCGCCGTCTCGCGAAGGATTGGGAATGCAAAAGCCGGAAAGGGCGAGCGTTCGTCCTCTTGGCCTCCATCCGCCTCATGACCCGAAAGCTCTGTCAGAAAACATTATGATGCCGGACAGACTCTAAGATTGCTTGCTCAATTTTTCTGCGGCGCTCTGCTTCATCGTCTTCAAACAATAGAGATTGATTGGACTCCTCAAAATTTGCACGGAAAACAGCTTTGCGTGGTTTTTTGCTAACATCTTCGACTTGATTAGCTGTAATCAGAGCGCGATTTGTTCTAATTACGAAATGTTTGCCCGTAGGCCGAGCATAGTTCTCCCAACTACCGTCGAAGGGTAGGTCACCGGTTTTGACCAATCGCTCAAGTTCGAACGACACGGCTAACATAATAAGATCGCCGCGCTGATACTGACCACCCGGAGTCGATAGATAAACGTTCTGATCGATAGTTCTGTCGGCAGTCGCATACGCACGGCGCAGAGCGGATGGGATGAGGGGGCGTATCGTCGAAGGAAATTCCTCGTCGATAAAAATTTCGGCTGGGTTGTCCGCGGCCATGTCGGTGCCTGTAGTGGAGTGCAATTTCCTACAGAAGCCGACATTCGTATCAAAAAGTCAACACCCTCGCGACTTCGCCTATCGTTTGGTGACCGCATTTCGTGCGATCTCTCGGCCCAACGTTCTGCCGGCATACCTGCCGATCGCGCAGCAGCTGTCTCAACCCATCTCGGCCGCAGCCTCATTCATCTTGGGTTTGGTCAGGCCGAAGTTCTCCGGCTCTTCTGCAGTAACGATGCGCATTGCTTTTACGGCGTTGCCGTTTGTGTCGGTAGGGCGCGTCTGGCCTTTGGTCCCGTGGGCATGGCTAATACTTAATCCCACCGGCGTCGCGGTCGTAGATGTTCTCAGAGTCTGTCCGGCATCATAATGTTTTCTGACAGAGCTTTCGGGTCATGAGGCGGATGGAGGCCAAGAGGACGAACGCTCGCCCTTTCCGGCTTTTGCATTCCCAATCCTTCGCGAGACGGCGGCAG